>CAZUPJ010000351.1:0-1516 GCA_964622185.1 uncultured Treponemataceae bacterium | reverse complement strand
TTCCTATAGTTTCATCTACATTTGCAAACAATAATGTTGAAAACAACATTAAAAGAACTATAGTAGTTAGTCGTTTCATATTATATCTCCCTATTCTGCTTCGATGAGCTTTTGTAGCTCTAAAGCCTTTTGTGTTAAATCATTAATTAAATTTGCATTACTATCATTTTCTGTTTGAATGCGTTGCACTTCTAAAGAATTTAGCTCTGTAACAGTATTTTTTAAACTCTCATTTTGAATAGCGAGCTCTTGATTTTCTATTTGCAACCGACTGTTGTCAGCTTCAAGTTCTTGTAGTCTTTTTCGCAATATAATTGTTTCTTCACTTTGAAGCTGTTTTATTTGTCTTTCATAATCTTCTTTTGCAGCAACAGCTTCTTCCCCTGTTACTCTCAAGAGGTATAAAAGTTTTTCTTCTCTCTCTCTTTGTTCCAATAGTTCAAGGCGAAATACTGCATCGTCAAATTTTGAACTGTTTGGATATTCTGCAACAAGTCTTTGAAACAAAGACTTCGACCTTTCGAACTCATACACATTATAAAGGGATTCTCCTGTGAAGAATATTGCAGAAGATGTTAAATTGTTATTAGGATACTCTTGAATAAATGCTGAAAAACCTGTAATTGCCTCATCATACATTTCAAGCTCATAACCTGCATACAAGGTTTGAAATGTTATTTCAGGAATGTAGCTACTCTCAGGAAAAAAGTTAAGAAACATAGTACCGTCTCGTAGAGCGGCATTGTAGTCACCAAGATTCATTTCTGCCATTACAACAAAATACCAAACAGAATCGGAGGAGGCTTCTTGAAAGGAGCTGGTACGCTTGAGAAAAAATACAGAATCTTCCCAATTTCCTAGTCTGTAGGCCTCAAGACCTTGAACTAAGTCTTGTCCAAAAGATGTTGTTGTTGTAGATGATGCTTCTTGTGATAATAACACTGTTGCAAACAGGCACAAACAAACAAAAATTAAAACCATTTTTTTCATACTTTCTCTTCCCTATATTTTTAAATTTCCACTAAAAAAAGCAGAACCAGATACAACAACATCAACACCTGTTTCGAGTACTTGATTAAGTGTTTTTTCGTTTACACCGCCATCAACTGAAACAAGATATGTGTATTTATTTTTTTCGCGAATATCTATGAGGCGGGTAATTTTTTTTAAACTTTCTTCAATAAGCTCTTGCCCCCCGAAACCAGGATTTACCGACATTATTAAAATAAGATCAACAAATGGGAGCACCTCTTCTAGTACAGAAACAGGTGTTGAAGGCACAATACTGATTCCAGCTTTTTTTCCTAGTGAATGAATACTTTGAATAATTCTGTGATGATGTGTAGCTGCTTCCCAGTGAAATGTAATCCAATCTGCACCTGCATTGGCAAAAGATTCAATATGATTTTCAGGGTTGTTAATCATAAGATGTACATCGAAATCCAGTGAAGTTAAAGGTCTTATTGCTGAAATAATAGGACCTCCAAACGAAATATTTGGCACAAAGGAGCCATCC
>CAZUPJ010000350.1:0-1518 GCA_964622185.1 uncultured Treponemataceae bacterium | reverse complement strand
TAATATTTTCATACGAAATATTTTTTTGAGCACACCATATTAATAAAGATTTAACAGCAAAGCAATAGGTTTCTACGCTCAGTTTTCCCTTTCGCTCTATAGAAACAAGGTCATCTGCAAAATGAGATAGTATTTTATTTGGCGAAAGAGCCATTTTTTGCATTTCTTAATCAGAATCTAAGTTAATTCTATTACTTCTAACACAGGCAGGAACTTCCAAACCCGATTTATGTTTGAACATGTTTTCATCAAAAAAAGGTTTTCTCGGAGCATCTGTTTTTGTTTCTGACTCTGCTACCGTTTCTGTTTTTTCACGTGTAAAACCAGTAAATTGAGATGGAATTGATTTTTCATTCGCAGAGGATGAAAGTGTCGGCTTAGAACCTTTTCCAATATTTTCCCATTGTGAAATTGACATAAAATTACCATCATTTTCTTGCACACGTGCTGTATCAGGATGCAGAATTTCTTCTTCGGTAACAAAAGTGTTATCTTTTGTAAAGCCTGTTGCAATAACAGTAACTTTTACCGATTCTCCAAGGCTTGCATCAATGGCAACACCGTGGGTAATATGAACATTAGGATCTGCTGTTTCTTTTATTGTGTTTACAATATCGTCGGCTTCAAAAATTGAAAGTGTTTCTCCACACACAATATATACCAAAATATGTTTTGCACCATCAATGTGACTATCTTCTAATAATGGATTATTAATTGCTTCAATAGCGGCATCTATAGCTCTATTTTCACCTGTACCTGTTCCAACGCCCAAAATAGCATCGCCTTTACCTTCCATAGCAGTCTTTACATCGGCAAAGTCAATATTTACTTCTGCTAAACTTGTAATAAGCTCAGAAATACTTTGTACACCTTTTCGTAAAACATCATCGGCAACTAAGTAGGCTTCTTTTACCGGTGTTTTTTTATCTACAATTGATAAGAGGTTTTGATTTGGGGTAACAATGAGGGTATCTACTTCTGCATGGAGTTTTCTGATTCCTTCTTCTGCAAGTGCCATTTTATGTGCACCTTCAAATAAAAATGGTTTTGTTACTACACCAACAGTTAAAGCACCTTGCTGCTTTGCTATACGAGCAATAACAGGAGCAGCACCTGTTCCTGTTCCGCCGCCCATACCTGCGGTAACAAAAACCATATTTGCACCATTCAAATATTCTGAAATAGTATCTATGTCTTCATTTGCAGCTTCTTCGCCAACTTCAGGTTTACCGCCAGCTCCTAAACCGCCTGTTCTCTTTGTACCAAGACCAATTTTATTTTGAGCTTTTGAAGCGGTAAGTGCTTGTAAGTCAGTATTTGCAGCTATAAACTCAACGTTTTTTATACCCATTTCTATCATGCGGTTTACAGCATTAGAACCACCGCCCCCAACACCAATAACCTTAATAACTGTTGGATTGGCAAGACTGCCTTCTTGAACTAGATTTAAATTTGCATTGCGTTCTTCATTTGTAATTGAAAAGTCCATCATGTTTTTTCCCACCCTCACATGTATGC
>CAZUPJ010000349.1:0-1524 GCA_964622185.1 uncultured Treponemataceae bacterium | reverse complement strand
AAGCTGCAGAAAAAATGATTACCCGTGGAAAGGTAGACACTGTACATAATAGACGTCAAGTAGCTAGGTTTATTTCAGACCCTGCAATTTTAGCAAAATTATTTACAGACATTGGCCCTAGAATGAAAGACAGAAAGGGTGGATATACTCGTGTAATGAAACTTGGTTTTCGCCAAGGTGATGCAGCAGATGTAGTAATTTTAGAATTGGTTGATTATAAGTTTGATGCAGAGAAAGAAGCTAAAACCCCTGCTAAAGCTGAAAAAAAAGCACCTGCTAAAGCTAAATCTGAAAAAGAAGACAGTAAATCTGAACCTAAAGCTAAAAAAGCTGCAAAAGAAGAAGCTGTTGCTGATTCAAAAGAAAAGGCTGAATAGGAGAGTATATGTCAAAATCACATCGTGGAAAAGGTATAAAAGACCAAGTTAAAAGTGGAAGAGGCGTTTGTCCTCGTTGTAATAACGCGAATATTAAAGTTCTATATGAACATGAAATTGACGGACAGAAAATGTCTGTTTGTAAGTTCTGTAATGCGTTTATTAAAAACAACCCGCCACCAAAACCTGTTGTTGAAGAAGCCCCTGCACCTGCAGTGGAAGAAGTTGCAACAGAGACACCAGCTGAGGAAGCTTCACCAGAAGAAACTTCTGCTGAATAGCTTTATTATGCGAACAAAGTGGGAAGCGAGAATCATCCGATTCAACGCTTCCCTTTTTTATTTTAAAAGTACTAAGGATCGAGTGGTTCCATTGGCGTTCATCGATGCCTCTCAATATCTGGTTTCTCTTACTGGTTAGTTCTCATACTTACGATTTTTTTTATTTACGCTTAGTTTTTATGAGACGATTCTCAATGAATGAAGCATAAGTGAAACAAGGCAGAACCCTTACGTCATTTTTTAAAAATGACGGATGCAACAAAACAATAATATCAAAAAAAAGTAGTTGTTCTACTATTCAAAAAGAAAGATATGTGATATAGTTTCCGCATGAATGTAGTTGTAATTGGTGCCCAATGGGGCGATGAAGGTAAAGGAAAGATTGTTGATTACTTAGCTGATGAAGCTAATGTAGTTGTTCGTTATGCCGGTGGTGCTAATGCAGGTCACACAATAGTTGTTGATGGGGTACAGTATGCATTGCACTTAGTTCCATCTGGAATTCTTCATAAAGGGAAGAAAGCTTATTTAGGCATGGGTATGGTTATTGACCCTCAAGCACTTTTTGAAGAGCTCGACATGCTAAAAAGTAAAGGTATTGACTGGGAAGGGCGGGTCTTTATATCGGATCGTGCGCATCTTGTTTTACCTCGGTATCGTGAAATGGATAAAAAGCGTGATTCTATGCGTAAAAATCCTATAGGAACAACTGGTAGAGGTATTGGAACAACATACTCTATGAAGTCTGAGCGTGATGGAATACGGCTTAGTGATTTAACGTGGAAAGATAAGATGGATGAGCTTGAGGAAGAAGACAGAGCTTTCTTAGCACCATACATGGATAATTTAATAAAAATGCGAGTTGA
>CAZUPJ010000348.1:0-1533 GCA_964622185.1 uncultured Treponemataceae bacterium | reverse complement strand
CACACAGATATCGTTATCCAAAATGTTGACTACGGACCAACAATCTTGGATTTGGTGAGCGGCGAGGAAACGCCAGACTATATGCAAGGAGACAGTTTTGCCGATGTATTCTTCACAGGTAAAGAGCCAGCAGGTTGGGACAATATAGCATACTACCGCTATTGGATGCACCTCATCCACCACAATGTGCCAGCACACTTTGGAATACGTACTAAAGACTATAAATTGATTTTCTTCTACGGTCGCCACTACAACACAGATCGCTATGGTGAGGCTTCAATGGCGTGGTTGAAAACTGCATCAGCTCGTATCGCACCAACTGAGGCGTCGTTTGAGCTTTACGACGTGAAAAACGATCCAGAGGAAACAACAAACCTTGCAAATGATCCTAAATACGCAGAGGTACTGAAGGAGATGAAGGATAAATTGATTAAGAAAAAATATGAGCTTGGTGATGCAGATGCTAACACACCTGAAATACAAGCTGTAATCAATACACACTTCGGTCGTAATTACCGATAGATATTTTCGGTAATAGCAGAGCGAAAGTTTTATGATTTTTTAGGGAGGGAATTTTATATCAAAATTATTTGAATATAAAATTCCCTCCCTAAAATTTGCAAGCACTATATCAAATCTATCATCAATTCCAGTTGATGCCTTGTATGTTGATTATTATTCAAATTATATTCTGTTTGCCTTGATTTTAGTGTTTTTTTATCGGAAAATGTGAAAATGGCATAATTTGTTATACTATTTGATTGATTTGTGGTATGCGAAATGTAAGTTTTGCACTACTTTTGTCATATGCTAAACGGGTCAAGAGATTTTCTATAATGCCTTCTGGTATTCGTTCTCTAAACAATGACTTTTTAGCATAACGGTTTTAGTTGGTTTTTGAAAGTAGGAAGTGGTTCTCCTATTTTTGCGTGTTTGATGTGCTATTTTTTTCAGGTATTTTATTACTTGAGCAGGTTCTTTATAGCATCAGGCATTTTAAAAAGTGAAACTCTTTTTCTTGTAAAAAGTGTTTCACTTTTTTGTTTTTTTAAAGCGTAAATAAACAAATTACGATCTTTAAAACTATGATAAAGCGTGTAATTCAAGGTTTTGTAAAATAAAATACAAAAAAATGCGGTATTTACAGAAAATTTACTAAATTTGCAGGCTAATAGGCAAATAATAAAAATAAGTATAAATAAAAATTAACAATCAAATGCAAAGTAAAGGTGCAATTAAATTATTAGCCATCCTTCTTGCTTTAGCATCTATGTTCCAGCTATCGTTCACCTACGTGGCTCGTAACACAGAGAAAAAAGCAGCGGAGTATGCAGCTCAATTCGAGGCTGACGAACAGCTAAATCGTGAGCAAAAGTTCTTGGATTCTATCCAAAATGAAGTAGTCTACGATTTGGGATTGGCGCAATTTACCTACAAACAGGTGAAAGAAAAAGAGCTAAACTTGGGTCTTGACCTCAAGGGTGGTATGAATGTAATGTTGGAAATCCAAGTAGCTGACGTGGTTAATTCACT
>CAZUPJ010000347.1:0-1549 GCA_964622185.1 uncultured Treponemataceae bacterium | reverse complement strand
GTTTCTTTTAAACGCTTGGCAACATCTATAGGTTTTCCAAAAAGTCTTTCAGTGCCGCTTATGTCAATAAAGGCTTCATCAACAGAGATTTGATGAATGTCGGGCGAAAAATCAGAAAAGATAGACATAACCTCTTTTGAGCGTTCTTGGTATCGCTTCATTCTACCACGTAAGAATATTGCATTCGGGCATAGCTTTACAGCCTGTACTATAGGCATTGCGGAGTGTACACCGTAAGCTCTTGCTTCATATGAGCATGTCGAAACTACACCTCTTCTGTCGTGGGGTAATCCTCCTACAATAACTGGTTTCCCTTTGTATTCAGGATTATCCAATTGCTCAACAGAGGCATAAAAGGCATCGAGGTCAACATGAATAAAACAGCTTTTGCTCATGGATTATCCTGTAAAATATGCGTATATGTGATATGTTCAGTTCCTGAGTCCGTTTTTATCCACGCATCAATATAACATTCTACATTTTGACTGCTCTGTTGTGTTGTAAATGTTACTACAAGAGGGTTAGGTGGGTATTCATCTAAGTTAAATACTGCAGTGTAGGGTTTTTGTAATAAATCGTATGGATAGTTTGCATCATAAATTGGAATAATACGTGGAGAGCGTATTTCTATTGTATAGCGAATTACTTTATGGCTTGACTCTATACTAAGCGTTTGAATAGTGTTTCCCAAATGTTTTTGTTGACGGTCATTAATTGTAATAATATGTTCAGCTTCTAGTGCTTTTTTAGAGCTTTGAGAATTATTGGAGGTTCTTGCTGCTATTATAAATAGTGTAATTATTACAATAATAATTAATAAGAAAAAAATAAGAGATTCTTTTAGGATTTTTTTCTTGCTTGTTTTTAGACGCATCCCCCAGAGTTTTAGACGTGTAAGTATGCGTATTATCATAATTTGAAAAGGAAGTATAAAACATGCCAAAAGTACATTTACTAAAAAAGAAGCATCTAAAATAAAATCTACATTGAGAAGGTTTTGGGAATTTGTTATATTAACAACGTAGGGCAAGTAGGGCAGTGCCATCAAAAAAATGCAAAGAATAAAAGTTCCTACGCGCTTTCGTCTTTGGGAAAACTGCACAATAATGTACTGCCCAATAAATAAAGGTGCTAAGGTTATTTCCACAAGTGAAAAAATAATAATGTTTATTATAGATGTAACAGATACTGCATATGCATAAATAAAACCAGTAATGGGTATTTTTACAACATACTGAAGCTGTGCAAATAATAATAAGAAAAGCACTGAAAGCACAATTTTTGCAAGAAAAGACAAAAGGAAAAAATTGCTAAGTTCAGGAATAGCGAATTGAATAAATACTTGGGAAAAAAATAAAAATAACGCTGTAACGAAAACAATTATGGGCATAAGATAGCACATTTCTAAAAATTCTTTTTTATGCACTTGCCTGTGTTTACCTGTTACAAACGAAAGATTAAAAAAACCAAATAGAATAATAGCAATAACAGTAATTATTAGATACAAGAAAAATCTTTCAGTTAAAAAGAATGCAAATGAAAATAATTG
>CAZUPJ010000346.1:0-1553 GCA_964622185.1 uncultured Treponemataceae bacterium | reverse complement strand
TATAAATATATTCCGCTCAAGCCTTCTGCGGCTTTTCGGAATGACATTTCGGTTTCTGTAATGTATTCATCATAGCGTTTAACATCCCACAATTCCATGTACTTGTTTACCCCCATGATAACACATTCTTTTGTAAGCCCTGCATAATCTCGTAATGACTGAGGAATAGAAAGCCTACCACTTTTATCAAACTCAACGTCTTGAGCAGGTGCAATAATTCGACGTAATACAAGCCTTGAATCTGTATTAAATGGCGATGCTTGTTCCATGAGCTTTGCAGAGAAATTCTTCCATTCCTCATGTGTGTATAACCACAAACACCCATCAATCCCCTGTGTAATTATAAGGGATGGTTGATCGAGCATGGTACGTAGCTTAGTAGGGAAAGAAAACCTTCCCTTATCGTCAAGCGTATTATAATATGCACCTGTAAGCAATTCCATGCCACTTTTCTCCACAAAGACCCATTTTTTCCCACTTAATTACATTTTACACGAAAAATTCGTCTTGTCAATGCTAAAACTTAAAAAAAAATCAAAAAGTGAAAAGGCTTTACACTTTAAGCAAACAAATGTATAGTATACGTATGATTAACACATATAATGAATCAAGCCTCCATCGTTCGCTAAAAAATATGCTATGCAAACAATATAATGGCAAAACTGAAAAAGAAGTTGATAGTTATATTTGTGACATTATATGTGATGATACCTCTATAATCGAAATTCAAACAAAAAATCTGGGAAACATAACAGGCAAAATATTAAACCTTTTAGAAAATCACTTGGTAACACTTGTATATCCGCTTCCCATTACAACCTATGTTGAATATTACAAAGAAGGAAATCTCGATTCAAAACCACTTTCAAGAAGAAAAAGTCCAGTTAAAAAAAATCTGTATCATATATTTGATGAGCTCATGGGGTGCTTTCCTGTTTTATTACACAAGAATTTTACATTACAGGTTACAGAAGTTATTATCACAAAAGAAAGAATTAAAACAAATGAAAAAATGCAGTCAGTCAATAAAAAAAGACGATTTTTAAGAGATTGGATTTCGTATGACACAACTCTAGATGAGATACTAACTACCCATATTTTTAAGAGCGTACAAGATTATGTATCATTACTCCCAAAAAACATCAAAGAAAAGTTTACCGTAAAAGATGTAATAGATTGCAAAGATGCTAATAAGATTTCAAAACAACAAGCCTACAAAATGATGTGGACTTTTAACAAAATGGGAATTATTGAATATGTGGGAAAAAGTGGTAGAAGTAAACTATACAAACGTGCTTCTTTATAAAAGCAAAAAAAATAGCAGTAGGAAAGTTCCCACTGCTATACTCTTACTACAAGAAACAAAGACAACTATAATTACATAGCTGCAACTGCTGCTTCCATGTCTGCAATAAATTGATCTATTTGTGTAGGATCTTGTGCAAAAAGATCGAAAATAGGACCAAATACATTTTGCCCTTGTCCATCAGGTAGCATACCGAAGAATACACCGTAGTTTCCACCTTTTTGGTTTGCTTCTACAAGTTCTTGAC
>CAZUPJ010000345.1:0-1578 GCA_964622185.1 uncultured Treponemataceae bacterium | reverse complement strand
GTTAAAATACACACTATAATGTTTTTTTTTGTTTTTTTCATATAACCTCTTTTGTTTATTATACCATATTTCTTCTTATTGCAGAAGGATGTAATGGTCACTTAGCAGCAAAAATTAAAAAACGAGTAAAAACTCCTGATGTAATTGTTGGTGGCTACACAAATGTAGATCAGATGTAAAAAATGATGAAATTGTTCGCTGCTGTAGATGTTTTTCTTGTTTTGGAAACTACCGATCAAACAGAACATATACTTGTGCATTTATTTCAGTAGTAGGAAACGAATTTGAATGAAAATTTGAACGCCCTAAAAAAGTAGTAATTCTTGGAGGTGGTCTAGTTGTAGGGAATATGCAATTTTTTTAGACGGTCTAAAGAAGCTACATTAGTAGAAATGCAAGATGGCTTTGCTCTTACGTGCAAACTAAAGCAACAAATTTTATAAAATGGAGAAAAAAGTAAATAAAATGTTGTAAAGATAGGTATTTACCTTTGTGCAATGCTTATGGCAAACATTAAGTCTAATCTCACCGTTAAGCAAGAGCCCTTTTAACAGGACTCGTATTCTTAATTGGTTTAGCAATTGTACTTGGAGTAATTAGCTCGAAAAAAGAAGAAGTGTAATTAAAATGCTTGTTTATTCCAGTAGTTATTTGAATGATTGGAAATTTATCTATAAAAATATATCTAATTTATTGACAGAATCCCCTCCTTTTGATACAGTACCACTCTAATTTGGTAATTAATGATAATGATATATAGACAAATGTGCAAAATTGTGTTATTGTTTGTATATCACATTCCAAATGGGAAATTATTTTTAGGAGCAAAAATGAAAAAAGTCATGAAACTAGCAATTGCAATTATCGCACTTCTTTCAAGTTGTGCAGGCGGAGAAAAACTAACCGGAGTTGGCAACGGTTATGGTGGGCAATTAACTATTGAAGTAACAATGAACGAAGGAAATATTCGTAAAGTAAGCATTGTAGAACATTCAGAAACAATTGGCATTGGAACACCGGCACTGGAACAATTGCCAGATATGATTGTAGATGCAAACTCAACTAACGTTGATGTTGTGGCAGGTGCAACCATTACCAGTAAGGCAATAATGTATGCGGTAAACAATGCCATAGATCCTGCAACATATCCTGTTTTAAAAGCAGGTGAAGCAGAAAAAGAAGTATTGGTACAAACAGGTTCAAATTTTTACCAAGGTACTGGGATGTCTTCTACTGCAGAAAAACTTGGAAACTTTTTTGACAATGAAAATGTATATTTTTACTATCAAAACAAAATTTATGCAAACACAATTTTTGACCAAGATGGGAAAATTATTTCATTAAATATTGATCAAGTAGAAGTAGGAACACCAAACATTGTAAACCCATACATGCCACATTTTTATGGATGGCCAGGACAAAGCTACAATTACAACGAAGACCACACAGGAAATGTTGACGGAGTAATTGAAGTTGATGAAGAATTATTCTTAGCTCAATTTTCTGAATGGAAAACAAAGCGTGAACGTGGCGAAACATACATGATGACTTCTGGTTCATGGTCTTCTCAAATGAATA
>CAZUPJ010000344.1:0-1583 GCA_964622185.1 uncultured Treponemataceae bacterium | reverse complement strand
GCTTTTGTGCCATTACGTATAAAGGTAGTGTTTGCGTAGTAGATGCTGCTCGTTTAGAAAGTGTTATAGATACGGCCATTGTGTGTAAAAATCAAATAGCGGTTAGCTCACTTGCAATTATAAATAAAACTGACCTTGTCGACATTGCAAAAATTGAAAAGTGCGAATCTCTCATTAAAAATATTAATCCGTTTATAACAATAGAAAAAACAAGCTTTGGTACTTTTGATAATGATTGGTTTCAGTGTATTGAGCCAATGAGTAAGCGAACAAATACAAGCATCGATACTGAAACGCTTGCAACTAAAATAGATATTACGCTACAAAAATCTCAAATAGTTTTTGTGCCAGAAACGAACAGCACTTTGAAACTTGAAACACTTGAAAAAATAGTAAAGTCGGTTTCAAATGACACGTATAGAATGAAGGGTTTTGTTCGATGCATTGAAGGTATGATGCTGGTAGACTCAGTTTCTACTCAAATAGTTATTAAGCCGTGGCAAAATGCTGTTGACTTAAATGACGAAAATAAACTGGTGTGTTTAGCGGGTAGGGGAATGCCTCTTCGAAAAGCTCTGCAAGACGCAATAAAATGGTATCCGCAATTTATAGAAACTATTGAATAATAAAGACAACAGAATTACAAGGAGATGTGTACGTGGAAGATGCTAAAAAGCAAGAATTAAAAGAGAAAATTATTTCATTGGGGGCTTTTAAAGCTGGTTTTGTGCATGTAAAAGTAATAAGCGTGCTTGAAGAGTTTAGAAAATATTGTGAGCAAAACACGTGTGGAAAGTACGGAAAATCGTATATGTGCCCTCCCGATGTTGGCGATATACACGACTTAATGTCAAAATTAAAAGGTTTTGAAATGGCATTTGTGTACCAAACGGTATCAAAACTTGAAGACTCTTACGATTTTGAGGGTATGACAGAGGCCGGCCTAAAAACTAATAAAATGGCACAAAACTTTACCAAGTGGCTTAAAAATAATGGCTACACAGACTTTTTGCACTTGGGCTCAGGTGGCTGCAAGGTGTGCGAAACCTGTGGCAAGGTTGACAATATTCCCTGCCGCTTTCCCGACAAAGCAATGGCATCACTCGAAACCTACGGCGTAAACGTGTCGGAACTAGCACAGCTTGCTGGCATGAAATATATAAACGGCAAAGATACGGTTACCTATTTTTGTGCGGTGTTTTTTAGGTAGTTTGGGCGACCGGGCGGGTCAAACGCACTTCGCTCACGCTCATCGTCCTCAGAACGCTTTGACGTTCTTGCGGTCGATTCAAGACAAGTATTGAAACACTTGTCTTTCAGTGCTAATGCCCCTGTCGTAGGTTAACATTGTTGTAGTGGTTTATTGAATAAACCTCTACAACTACGACGATACAAAAGAAATGTTAAACCCCTACGGAAATGCTCTTTATTACATAATGCAAGACAATGAATACATGTACTTTTTTTTCATTCTGTGGTATAATTCTCTGTATGAGGAGAGGCTCTTATGTCTGATTTGATGAAAAAGCATGAAATGACAGAAGAAGATATTAAACTACAATATATAACCCCTGCAATAGAAA
>CAZUPJ010000343.1:0-1591 GCA_964622185.1 uncultured Treponemataceae bacterium | reverse complement strand
CAGTACTATTCACAAGTAGAGTCAGGAACGAAGTTTCGCATAGGCTATGTTAGCCCTGTAAAAAGTGTTGAAGAATGGCAAGATTTTTGTTTTGACTTACAAAATACTCCGGTCGAAACAATGTTTTGTTATAGTTGTCTTTTTAGAAAAATGTTTCTTAACAATCTATCTAAGTGGGAAATGACTCCTTTTAGTGGCCAAGGTGTGTGTGGTGCTTTTATGTTTGGAGAAATAGGCACAAAAAACAACACAACATATTTTTACAATGGAACCTGTTCTATATTTACTATGGCAGAAAAGGTTCATTATTTAAAACCAAACTTAAGTGCCTATGACAAAGTAGAAGATCTAGACGACAGTAACGCCGAACTGGCACAAACACTAAAAAACCTTATAAATTTTTCAAGTGAAAATGAAGATTTTGCACTTTTTGAAAGTGCACTAAAAACAGAAGCTCATGCTTTAGCCCGTATGCAATCTAAAGATGATTCTATGGCGGTATTCTTAAAAGAAAGAGCAGATGGCGATAATTTAAAACTTTGTCTTGTAAGCAGCCAGCAAAACCTTAGTGATGATTCTGAAATAAACGGTGTAGCAGCCCTAGAAAGAATGATAGACATGAAAGCCTATGCTGATAAAAATTTTGACGATATAACGCTTAAGTTTTTCCGATTTGGAACAGCATCTTTCTTTTTTACAGCAGAAAATATCGTTCCTAGAAAAGTTTTTTCAGATGCTGTACAAAACCTGTACGAATATTTTAGCGATTATGAAAATAGTAGTACATACTTAAGCTTTGCAGTAACGTACCAGGGCAAAAATCCCAGAGAGCTATTAGAGTATATTGAAGAGTTTGCACAAGCAGATACATCTTCCTTTTTTGATTGCGACAAAAGCATTGTAGATGACAACGAATTGCAAAATGAATTTAAAATAGTTGCAATAATTAAAGATGCCATTACAAATGATAGGGTAGTTCCGTACTTTCAAGGAATATACGATAGTCAAAAAAATAGGTTTTTTGCTTATGAGTCTTTAATGAGGTTGCAAACAATTGACGGTGAAATGCTTACGCCTGGAGTCTTTTTGGAAGTTGCAAAAAAACATGGGTTATATCTTGATTTAAGTAAAGCAATGGTATGCAAGGTTCTTGACTTATTTTCCGAAAGAAATGAACTTATTACCATAAATGTGTCTTCGCTAGACATCCATTCCCTATACTTTACCGATGCTGTATTAGGGAAACTTGGTGCAATGAAAAATCCTGGTCACTTTATTTTTGAACTTGTTGAAACTGAAAAATTTGCGGGGCAAGAGCTTTTGCGACAGTTTATTCGTAGGGTAAGACAATATGGTGCTAAAATTGCCATTGACGATTTTGGCTCGGGATATTCTAACTTTATTGAAATTGGAAATCTTGACATCGATTATATAAAAATAAATGGATCCCTTACCGAACTATTAGGTACCGACACAAGCTATAACCAAATTCTTGACAGTATTCACTTTTTAAGTAAAAAAATGCAAGTAGAACTTATTGCAGAATGTGTAGAAACACCTGCAATGCAAAAAACACTTGTAAACCATGGTG
>CAZUPJ010000342.1:0-1592 GCA_964622185.1 uncultured Treponemataceae bacterium | reverse complement strand
AAAAAACTGTAGGAGATATACTCCGTGCTGTAGAACAAGATTGTTCTCAAAATAATGCAACTATTATTAGCATTAGTATAGATGGTAGTGTTGTGCACGATAATGATTTTGAAAAGGTATTTGAAACAGACTTGGATGCAATAACAAGTATTGAACTTAATACAATAAGTGTAGATGATACAATATTGCTTTTAGAAAAAATGAAAATAGGTCTTGAAGAGCTTATTGAAAAACTATTAACGGTGCCTGTTTTATTACAAAGTAACAAAGATTCAGAAGTGTCCAGTATAGTTATGGCTTTTGCAGATCAGTTTTCTGAATTACAACAAGCTATTGTATTTTGTAGCTTGTTCCCAGAAAAGTTTGCGAACTTTATTATTGAAAACCAAACTTCTTCAGACTTCATAAAAGAATTTACTCCAATATTACAAGAGTTTGAATCTTCACTTTTATCTCGGGATACGGTTTTAACAGGCGACCTGGCTGAATATGAAGTTGTGCCAAGGCTTCAAGCCTTTGTAAGTGCTGTGAAAATATTTTGTGGAACGCCATGCTAATATTACAATTAACAAATTTTTCAGGAATACAACGTAGTAGCCAGGGTACAGCCGCAACACAAATAGCAATGGCTATCATTGTATGTATAATTTTAATTATTATAACAACTCGTATGTACAAGTCGTTTATAATGAAACTAGAAAAAGTCAAAAGTGAAGCACCTCGAAAAAAACTTGATATACAAGCATTTAGAAAGGCTGCAACAAGGCTTGGATTTACAAAGAATGATTTGACTTTTTTTGAACAAATGTGTAAACTGTTCAACATAACCTATGTTCCGCTTATTTCAAATACCGAATATTGTATAACTACAGTTTGTAAGAAAATATATGATGGAATAGTAGAAAATCAAGAAAACCTTTCGGCTGCAGATGTTGATACAAATAAGCTAACGCTTTTTATGTTAATGAATAAAATTGAAGAGGCTAAAAGAGGTTTATCACTATTAACCAGTACTACAGCATTTTCAGAAGGTTTGTCTATAGCCTATGTTACAGAGGATGGTGTGCATCACCCATCCAGAATTATTGAAAATAGCAAGGTTGGATTGTTTATTGAGGTTGCATTAAGCACTTCTGGCCATCTAGTTCAGCCTGCGCCACTTTCAAAAATACAGCTATATCTTGAGTTGCAAGGTGGTATAGCATATAGAGCTTCAACGAGAATAATGCGATATCAATCTCGTAATGGTATAGAGGAATTGGTTGTTATTCATAGTAACGATGTTGAGTTTTTCCAAAGAAGGAAATTTAGAAGAAAAGATGTAGATATTCATTGTAATTTTTCTGCTGTAAAAGTTATAGAAGATGAGCAAACAGGAAAGAAAAACTACGAAGCAAATGAAAAAAAGTATTCGGGTGTTGTTGCAAATATTTCTGCAACTGGGTGTCGTTTAACAACAACAATTCCGATTCGTGCAGATCAGCACATGCAGATTTCATGCCCTTTCCCCGATGGGAATATAGGAACAATGACTGGAATAATTGTCCGTTCAAGAAAGGAATTACATAAAAGCGTGTGTGTATTAAACATTC
>CAZUPJ010000341.1:0-1592 GCA_964622185.1 uncultured Treponemataceae bacterium | reverse complement strand
GTGAATTGTAACTAACTATCTTGACATTTATCTCTAATGATGGTACAAGTTCGTATGAGTATGGCAATTCCCAGTTTTTTATTTTTTTCAATTTATTGTATTGTTAATGTTTATTTACCTATTTTTTTTAGAAATATGGGATATAGTGCAACGTTTATAGGCTTTCTTTTATCTCTATTTGAAATATCAGGAATTGTGTTTACATTTTTTATGTGTAAGTTTCCTGAAAAAAGTGGAAAATATGGCAAATGGTTACTGTCTTTAGGTTTTTTACTTATAGTGCTACCTTTCCCAATGTTAATGCTTTCACTTCCTGTTACTATAATTGGCATAATACTTTATTCAGTTCCAGTTAAAGCTTATATTCCAATTTCAGATTCGTTTATTCATGCAAGACTAGGTGAGAGAAGTGAACGCTATGGTATGATTCGTGCTTTTGGTTCGTTAGGATTTGTTGTAATGAGTCTTATTATGCAGTACTTTGTAAATAGTGATACAGTTTCTTTGTTTGAAAGTTCATTATGGATGGCTGTACCAGCAGCGTTAATGTGTGTATCAATTTTGGCAATTCCAAAGTTATTAATTCCACTAAAAAGTACTCCAGAAGAAAAGTGTATTGATGTTCCTGAGTTAGAAGAAAAGCCAAAACAAACAAAGCATTTTTTTAAACAGTTTTCACTTCAATACTGGCTTATTGTTATTGTGCTCACATTTGGAAATATTGGACAGTATGGACCCTTTAAGTTTTTTTCATTATATGTAAAAGAATATTTAGAAAGCGATTCTTTTAGTATGCTTTGGGCAATTTCTGTTGCTTGTGAAATACCAACCCTCTTTTTTTCGTATAAGTTCATCCGCCGCTTTGGTAGTAAAAATCTTATACTTTTTTGCGTTGCAATGATTTCGATAAGAAGTTTTTTATATGTGATTTTACCTTCTGTACAAGGGGCTGCTTTGGCACAAATTTTTCACATGTTTACCTTTGGCTTATTACATCCTGCCTCTGTTATTTTTATTGCAAATGAAGTTAAAGAATCTAAAAATGGTGTGCTTGCACAGGCAATATCTTCGGTAGGTTCTGCGGGGCTTGCAAGTGTTATTGGAAGCTTTGTTGGTGGAATAATTATTGATAAATATGGCTACCCACAACTATACACTATTTTTGGCTTTATTCCTCTTATTGGAATTGTAATTTATTTTGTGTTTCGAAAAAAAGCACTTGCAAAGGCTTAAAAGCTGTTACAAACTTCTACCGTGCTACCAATTGCAAATTTGTTTACACGTATTTGAGATGTAATTCTTGTTTGCAATGTCTCAACATGTGAAATAAGGGCAACGGATCGGGTTTCTCGAATTTCGTCTAAGATGCCTAGAGCTTTTTCAAGCGAATCTGCATCAAGGCTGCCAAAACCTTCGTCAATAAACATTGAATCTAATTGGATTCCTCCATTTTGCTCTTGTACCATGTCACTAATGGCAAGTGCTAAACTGATTGACGCCATAAATGTTTCTCCACCTGAAAGTGTCGATGCGGGTCGAGCTTTCCCCGTATAATCGTCATATATTTCAATATCTAATCCTCGGTGTGCGTT
>CAZUPJ010000340.1:0-1597 GCA_964622185.1 uncultured Treponemataceae bacterium | reverse complement strand
AGATACCATTAGGTTTTCACGAAAGTTTGCATTAAAAGCGGGTATTCCTGAGGTAGTTAAAAACTACTCGACTTCTGAGGTTCGAAAAAAAGTTTTTATTGATAATGTTAATATTGGCCCAGAAGAGGTTTTATCTTCAGTTTCAATAAAACAGCAGGAAAAAGAGCTTCGAGTAAATCTTGCAAACGGAGAAAAAACGGTGTTTGTCTGTAAGTATCATCATGTGTACGATGAAAATGGGAAAAAAAATAGAACTATTGGGCAACTATATGAAATAAAAAACAACGTTTAGAGAGTGCTAAATGGTTTATTACTAGAGAATTAAAAATATAAGAAAATTATAAAAAAAATGAGGATGTGTAGCAATGAAAAAATCTCTGTCATTTAACATTATGAGAGTAAGTTTGGGCGTACTGTTTTTTGTAGTACTTATTTTAGCGGGGGTGCTAATCTATAGCACCTATAAAACAATTGTTGAAGATACCGCCGTGGACGTTGGTGTAATTAGCACAAGTATTGAGAGAAAAATTGAAATAGTGCTAGCCGAGCCAATAGAGCTAACTTCTGCTGCTACAAAATTAGCAGAACAAGAGTATGCTATAGGTACATTTGAATCATTTTCAAATACATTGGCAGGTCTATATGAACTTTGTAGCATTGGAGAAGACATGCTTTTTGGGAGTATGGCTGGCCCTGGAGAAGATGGCTATTATTATGCATCAGGAAATGGTTGGGTGCCTAATGCTGATTGGAATCATACAACTCGTCCTTGGTTTACTGGTGCTGTTGACAATAAAGGGGATTTCTATTTTGCGGATCCTTTTGCTTCGGCTGAAGATAACCGTATTATTGCTCTCATTTCTCGTGCTGTAGAAGATGAAAATGGAGAAGTAGTAGGTGTTGCAGGTGCTTCTTTTTATATGGATGTTTTTAGAGATATTATTTCAGATTTAAAAGTAACAGAAAATGCTCAAAATATTATAATTGGCGAAACAGGTATTGTTATTCTAAGTACGCTTGACCAAGTTTCTATGGGAGAATCTGTTTTCTCAGTATCTGAATTAGAAGACTATCATGAGCAGTTGTATTCGATTGAAGATGGTTTTAAATTCTATGATGATACGTATATGAGTAAATTGCACATAGAAGGTACGCCATGGACATTGGTGTCATACGGACCTAATTCAGATTTTTTTGGTGATTTGTACAGGTTAATTTTTCTTTCAGTAGGTGTTGCAATTGCCGTTGTTATTATTGGTTGTGTGTTTATTGCTTGGTATAGTAAAAGAATTAGTAAGCCATTTTCTATATTGGCAAAAGAATGCGACGTGCTTTCTGCTGGTGATTTTACAGGAGCTTCAAACTCATTTGATACAAATGAAGCTCAAATGATTGCAGATGGCTTAAATTCTATTAGAACAAGTATGACCACGTTGGTTAAGTCAATGTATATGTCTACAGACAATATAAAAGATGTAAACACTGATTTAATTGATTCTACACAAGCATCTTTAAATAGTGTGCAAGAAGTAGAAGGTTCCGTAGGATTAATTACAAACAGCATTATAGAGTTTATGAACACTTCAAGTAACTCTGT
>CAZUPJ010000339.1:0-1599 GCA_964622185.1 uncultured Treponemataceae bacterium | reverse complement strand
TTACTCTCAGGCGTTACAACCCTTGCATAATGGCCTGTGCAAAAATAATCAAATTCAATACCCAAAGATCGAACGCCTTCTAGTAAAGCTCCAAATTTTACGTTTTGGTTGCAATGTACACATGGATTCGGTGTGCGACCATCTCTGTATTCTTTCCTAAAATATCCTAAAACGTATTTTTGGTATGCTTTCCTAACATCAATTACATGGTATTCTATATTTTGCTCTTTGCAAAAGGTTTTGCATTGGTTAATGTCAATTTGCTCATCGGGTCCATAACATGAAAATCTATAACCCTTGGTTGAAGGAGGAATAGGAAGATCTTCGTTCCAGCTTGACATAGTTACCCCAATTACCTTGCATCCTGCATCTCGTAGTAAAAGTGCTGTAAGTGTAGAATCAACTCCGCCTGATAATCCAACAACAACAGTCGAACCTTTTTCGGGTAGCGGCAAATCCTTAAATTGTAATTCATTCATACGCTAATAGTATCATTTTTTTGAAAAAAAATCACTAGGCAAAAGTAAGGGCATTGACACGTCAAAAAAATTTTGATATTATATTTAAGTTGAGTCACTCAACATGCCGGGATGGTGGAATCGGTAGACACAAGGGACTTAAAATCCCTCGGCCTTGCGGCTGTGCCAGTTCAATTCTGGTTCCCGGTACAAAAGTTCGAATCTCTATGTGGGGTTCGGACTTTTTTTATAGGTAGATTTTTTTTGGGCGCATCCCTTGTGTACGGGCGGATATGGAATCCGCACCGTACACAAGGGGCGGGCTCTTGCTTGTATCTTTTGCTTTGGCACGGACATGGCAAGCCATATCCCTACAAGGTGCAAAAGGATACCGCAACGATCCCTTGCGCATGTGCATACAACACAAAGGATGGAACATATGAATGACTTTTTAGAAAGAATGAAAGCACTTGCAGATAAAGGGATTGAGGCTTCGAAAGGGATGCTTGACCAAGCAGGAGAAACCGTAAAAGACTTAAGCGAAAAAGGTGTAACAAAAATGGAAGTACACCAATTAGAAAAACAAGTGCAAAAACAGTTTACTGAGTTGGGGTTGGAGGTGTTTGATTTACTCGTAATGGGCGAAAAAAAGACAATATCTTTAAAAGACGAAAAGGTGTTAAGTATAATTGAAGAGGTAAAGAGCCTAAAAAATGAGCTTAGAATGAGGGAAGATAAGCTAAAAGCAATTTAGGAAGGCATTGAAGGTAATAAAGCGTATGAAATGTTATAAATTTGCAAAAAAAAGCTAAAAATTCGTAAAAAAAGTGAAAAAAGTTTAAAAAGGTTGTTGACACTGAATATGTGTTTATGATATATTATCAACACTCGCCGCTGAGCAGTAGCGACAGCGAGAAAGAGTAAAGAGAACATTGAGAAGTAAATAGGGAAGGAAAGAAAGATAATTAAAACTCTTGCGAGTTTTAATTGACATAAGCAATTATGTAGTATAAGAGAGCGTGAAGCTAGGTTAAGAAATTAATTTAGTGGAAGAAAAAAACACGAACCGAAAATATGACAATCGAGAGATTGTTAGTCAGAGGATATTTCTGAAAAGAGATATCCGATGTTCCTTTAAGAA
>CAZUPJ010000338.1:0-1611 GCA_964622185.1 uncultured Treponemataceae bacterium | reverse complement strand
AAGGAAATATCAGTCTTATCATGGACGTATACATGGAAATGACTGTAGAACTTGGACGAACTAAAAAACAAATAAAAGAAATTCTTGGTATGGGTGAAGGTACCATTATTGAGCTAGATAAACTCGCTGGTGAACCTGTAGATATTCTTGTAAACCATAAACCAATTGCAAAGGGTGAGGTTGTAGTTATTGACGAAAACTTCGGTGTTCGTGTAACTGAAATTTTATCGCCAATTGAGCGGGTTAGTGACTTGAATTAATCATTTTTGGGTGGGGGACTAATATTAAAACTTTTTCAAAAAGAGCTTTGTGTGCAATTTTTCTATGCATAATGGTGTTTTCGTTTGTCGTTGGGCAAGAAACACAATTACCTGAAAGTGAAAATGAAAACATTCAAGCCTCAGAGCAAGAAAGCGATTTTGTTATTGCTACTACATCAGGTGCGGACGCACAAGTAGCAGAAAATGCTGAAACAACTGGTGCCGGTGGTACCTTATGGCTTTTTGCCAGAATGATTTTAGCACTTATCTTTGTTATTGCACTAGTTTACGGTATTGTTTTTTTTCTAAAAAAAGGTCTAGTATCAAAAGAAGCAGAAAATCCTTTCTTAAAACGGGCTGCAACACTTTCACTTGCACCTGGGAAAACGGTTCATGTTGTAACACTGCCGGGTAAAGCTTGGCTTGTAGGGGTATCCGACAGTGCTATAAACCTTATTGGCGAAATTACCGACGAAGACCTTGTAAATCAAATGATTTTAGAAGCTGAAAAAGCACCAACTTCTAAGCCGAGAGATTTTGCAAGCATTCTTAATACGTTTTCAAGTACATTTTCAAGTTCTGTAAAGCAAACAGAAAATACGCTCAAATTACAACGGGAGCGCCTTAGAAGGGGCGACCATAATGAATAAAAAAAATGCTGCTTTTTTAATTGCTTTTCTTTTACTGTGTACAACAACATCGTTGTTTTCTCAAACATTCCCGCAAGGAACAACAGATGGAACACAACAAATGGATGGACAAGTTTCGCCTGTTCAATTTCCTGTTGTTGATATTCAAGTGAGAGAACCTGATTCTGGCCAAGAGCTTGCATTTTCTGTTCAAATACTTCTTCTTTTAACTATCTTAACGCTTGCTCCAAGCATTTTAATTTTGCTTACATCTTTTTTACGTTTTACTATTGTACTAGACTTTATAAAGCGTGCATTGTCTTTGCAACAAGTTCCCCCAACTGCTGTCTTAAACGGTATAGCATTTTTTATGACTATATTTATAATGTGGCCAACCTTTTTAGCAGTGTACGAAAATGCATATAGGCCTCTTGCAGATGGTGAAATTGCAATTGAGCAAGCAATAGAAGAAGCAGAAGCACCACTTCGAATTTTTATGTACAAACAAATGGCAAACGATACTGATTATATTACTCTTTTTATGTCGATGGGGCAGTATGCAAGACCCAATACTTTAGCCGATGTTCCAACCCATGTATTAATTCCCGCATTTGTATTGCATGAACTTACCGTAGCTTTTAAAATAGGTATATTGCTGTATATTCCGTTTATTATAATTGATATGGTTGTTGCAAGTATTCTTATGTCTATGGGTATGATTA
>CAZUPJ010000337.1:0-1614 GCA_964622185.1 uncultured Treponemataceae bacterium | reverse complement strand
TGCCTTTGGCATAACTGAAACATTGTTTGAGTATGAACAGTAAGTGATACGTATTAATATTATATGGTGAAAAGAGAGTGCATTTTTGTGCTCTCTTTTTTTTGTTGTTGGCTAAAAATATGGTATACTATAATTAGATTTACGTTAAGGAAATAGGTATGATAAAAAATGTATTTTGCTTGATTCTTTGTTGTCTTTTATTTGCTTCGTGCCAGAGTACAAAAATGCTTGAGGAGTCTTCAAGTGTCGAAAAAGCTCTTTTACAATATAAAGGACAAGAGGACATTACTTACATTGAAACACTTGTCAATATAGACATCAACGCTTCAGATAATGACAATTTTACACCGCTTCTGTATGCATCAAGCTATGGGTATACAGAACTTGTAAAAGCACTTATTGAAGAAGGTGCTAATATTGAAGCTATGGAATCTTCAGGTAGAACTGCATTGCTTTATGCAATACATAATGGGCATGTAGAGTCTGTTAAAGTACTACTTTTCGCAGGAGCTAATCTTAATGTTGTTGATGTAAACGGAATGAGACCGCTTATTCTTTCTACTTTTCACGAAAATGCAGATATGTTGCAATTGTTACATAGTTCTGGTTATAATTTTTTAACAATTGATATTCTTCATATTGCAAATTCAAAAAATCAAAAAATAGTTGATTATGTAAAACAGTCAAACATTGATATTGAAGTACGTAACGAAGATGGCTATACGCCGTTAATTTATGCGGCACAATATGTTCCAGAGTTGGTTCCACAGCTTATTTCTCTTGGCACTGACATTGAAGCTAAAAATAATGATGGAAATATGCCTCTTAATAGGGCAGCACGCTATGGTCATACAGAAGCACTTGAAGTTTTAATAAATGCCGGTGCAGATATAGAAGCAAAGAATAATAATGGGTGGACACCTATTATGTTTGCAATTTATAGTGATACTACAGAAACGCTTAAGCAATTGATAGAAACAGGAGCAAATATAGATGCAATATCAAGAGATGGTAATACTGCATTGCACTTAGCTTCTCGTGAAGTACCAAAAGCGGTAAAAGTTTTGATAGCGGCAGGTGCGAATGTTAATGCAAAAGGCTTTAACGACCATACACCTTTAACTAATGCGGCAATAGAGGGGCAAGTAGAAATTATTGTAGACTTAATCGAAGCTGGCTGCAATATTGAAGATTCTTCAATTCATGGGTGGACTGCCTTAATTCATGCAGTAAATAAAGGTGAAAATGAAACAGTGAAAGTTTTACTTGATTATGGTGCAGATATAAATGCCACTAATTCTGATGGTCTAACTGCATATGATTTTGCTCAGTCTCTTCAGTATGCCGAAATTGCAGAAATGCTTCAAGCTGCAGGAGCTAAAACCAGCCACTAAGATTTATTTTATAGTATTATTCACAAGAAAGGTGAGTTTTGTGCGGGGTTTATGGTGGGGTGCTATGACAGTGGTAATCCCTGTTCTATGCGTTCTATGTCATCAAAGGCGTTTTCAAGGGCTTCTATGTGATAACGTTCATACATGTCGTAGATAAAGTCTGTAACGTGTAGTTCATCCCATTTTTTTAAGACTTTATCTGCGGTGGTATTTTTGTGTG
>CAZUPJ010000336.1:0-1614 GCA_964622185.1 uncultured Treponemataceae bacterium | reverse complement strand
TTTTATCTGCATACATATAAAGAAGTTGAAGATATTTTGCATATTGTTCAAATCTATCTTTATCTAGTTCACCGTCAAGTGCAGCTTCAATTACACTGGTATCAGTAAAGTCAAGACCTGCTCCCCAATATGCTGCTAAGTTGTGTTGAGCAGCTACCCACCACATTCCACCTGATACAGATGCTGCCATAGATACTACAGCGTCAAGTCCTAATTCTGCTTTCATTGAATCAATTTTAGCAAAGGCTGCTTCGTATGCAGCTCGTGTAGTTAAAGAATCAGGATCTACTCCTGCTTTTTTAAGGATGTCTGCATTGTAAGCAAGTCCGTATCCTTCAATAGCTACAGGAAATCCGTATACGTTTCCATTTTGCATAAATGCTAAGTCTGTGTCAGCTACCCAAGGTTCATCTGAAAGATCATACATATAATCTTTCCATAGATCGTATCCACCTTGACCTTCAATTACGAAGATGTCTGGCATTTCATCTGCTTGAGCTTTTGCTTTTAAAGCTCCACCGTAGTCTCCACCACCACCAAGTGTTTCAACAGTTACTGTTGTACCAGTTTTTGCAGAATAATCTGCTGCGTATGCATCAAGTGCATCTTTAATTTCAACCTTCAATTGAAACATATCAACTGTGTTGTCGGCTTCTTGTTTACCACCTGCAAATGCAGTGCAAACAAGCGAAAGTACAATAAGTACCGATAAGAGTTTTTTCATTTGTTCCTCCAAAAGAATATAAAGTGGTGTTACGTAACACCACTTTAAAATTATAGCATAGAATTTTCATCTGTCAAGTAATTTTTTTTTAAATTATACATAAAAACTGCCCTTTTTGGGCAGTCTATACAGATTTAATTAATTTGTTGGACGCTTTTTTAAGTTTTTATTACCAACAATCGCTTGACCTTCGCCATTTTCTTGTTCCATCATTGCCCGAACCTTTAGCGGCAAACCAAACAATGTAATAAATCCTTCAGCATCGGTGTGGTCAAAAAGTTTGCCCGTTGTAAAACTAGCTAAACTTTCGTTATACAGCGAATACTTAGATTCAGTACCAGCACCACGAATAGAGCCTTTATATAATTTAAGTTTTACCCAACCTGTAACATTTTCTTCTGCTTTATCAACAAATGCCATTAAACTTTCCATAAGCGGGGTAAACCATCTGCCATTGTAAATTAACTCTGCCATTTTGAGAGCAATTTGTTGTTTAAAGTAGTATGTGTCTCTGTCCAAACAAAGGTGGTCGAGCTGTTCATGTGCATAGTATAAAATAGAACCACCTGGAGTTTCATACACGCCGCGACTTTTCATACCTACAACACGGTTTTCAACAAGGTCAACTAGCCCCACACCATTTCGCCCCCCAATTTTATTAAGTTCTGTCATAAGCTCAAGCCCACCCATTTTTTTACCGTTTACAGAAACAGGTACACCCTTAACAAATTCCATCTCAACATATTCACCACTTTCTTGTGCTTTTTCTGGTGGCGTTGTAAGTTTTAACATTCTATCATAGTCTGGCTCATTTTTAGTTTCTTCTAATTCTAAACCTTCATGTGAAAGATGCCAAATGTTTTCATCTCTACTATATGAATCTTCTTTTT
>CAZUPJ010000335.1:0-1616 GCA_964622185.1 uncultured Treponemataceae bacterium | reverse complement strand
CTCACTATATTGCAAATGAACTTGCAAAAATGGAGCATGTTGTTATTGACCCATCTCATGTTGAAATAAATATGGTTTTCTTTAAGCTAAAGGGAATTGACACCGAAGCCCTTGTAGAATATCTTGAAACAAAGGGAATAAAGGTTGGAAGTCCTGCCCCTGATGGTACAATGCGATTTGTAACGCATCATTGGGTAACAAGACAACATGCAGAAAAGGTCATTGAAGAAATTAAGGCTTTTTTATTGTAATAATTTTTATTCAAGGTTTCAACGCAGCACTGACGAGGGCTACATTATTATTTTAAAATCTGCTTTCGTTATATTCGCGAGCTTCTTGCAATGCACTTATAAGCTCGCCTTTTTTTAGCTTTATTGTTGTACCGATATTATCAAATGGTGATGTTGTGGGTTTTTCAGGAATAAGCCTAAACATTGACCCATCTGTTCGTGTAATAATAACAGCACCGTCTTTTTTTGCTCTGTCTAATGTACTAGCTAAGTTTTGCCTTGCGGCAGAATATGTCATTACAAGCATTGTATACCTCTTTTTTCTGCATTTTCTATTAATCGTTTATCAAGTGTTAAAATTGGCAAGTTGTAGCGAAGTGCACATGCAATATAATATGCGTCGTAAGCATACATAGTGTCTTCTCCTGCAATGATAAGCGCATACGGAACATCTACGTCAATTTCCTTCATTGGAATTTTCAAAAACTCATGATATACAGTAACCGCATCTACAACCGAAAGAGCTTTTCGCTTCATAAGTGAACTTAAAGCATTTCCTATTTCAAAGTTTAGGCATGTTGGTGCAAATAAGTTCATGCCTTCAACTTTTTCACGAATAGTAAAACCTTCTTCTTCATTTAAGAGTACCGATAAAATAGCACAAGCGTCACAAACTACATCTGTTTCCATATTTCTATTGTACAATAGTACAGGTGATATGTCAAGCGTCAGGGTAATTTATCATTAATTATTAATTGCTCCACGCGTGTACAAACTCTATCATATATTGTTGAATGTTATTAAACCATTTTTCTTGGAATCGAACGGCTTCTACGCCAATATAGCGCCAGTGCCAAGATTCCCACACATAGCCTGTTACTATTTCATATTCAGGCGGGAATGAAAGTGACCATCCCATGCTAGGCGCATTTTTGTGTACCCAAATACCAGCCTTGGTGGTTGCAAAATCATTTGTAATACTTCCAAAATCGATAACAGTTCCCAATTGGTGCTGACTTCTTCCAGGGCGTGCAGAATCTCTTTGTGCCATTTCAAGGCCGTAGTTGTTTACATTTCGCTCGAATACAACGGATTGGTATTCGTAAGAGCGGTATGTTGAACTTACTAAAATAGTTACACCATCGCTTGCTGCCTTTGTGGCCATTTCGCTTAAGGCTTTTTCCACAGGAGCCCTGAGTGATAAGTCTTGGCGATTTAACATATAATTACCATTGTCTGCTAGTTCTTTATTGAGAGAAACCAAGTTTGGCGGAGTGTAGCCTTCTATTAAGCTTACTTGTTTGTCGGCTCTAAGTAAAAAACTTGCTGTTTCGTATTCGCCATCAGCCATTGCTTTATCGGCTTCTAACACTTTCTCTAGGTCGT
>CAZUPJ010000334.1:0-1619 GCA_964622185.1 uncultured Treponemataceae bacterium | reverse complement strand
GATTATACTGTTGAAGTTAAAATGCTTTACCCATTTGCTCCAATTTTAGCACACCTTGCACACACAGCAATTTCTATTGTTGATGAAGAAGCAACAACTGCTGGTGGAGACTCTTACGGACAAAATCCAGTGGGAACAGGTCCATACAAATTTGTTGAATGGATTCCTGGTGACTCAATTGTATTAACACGATTCGATGAATATTGGGACGATAAAGCTATAATTGAAAATGTACGTATGCGTGTAATTACAGAAAATGCAGCTCGCGCAATTGCTGTAGAAACTGGGGACGCACACATTGTATACGATATTGCACCAAACGATGTTTCACGCATTGAATCAAATGATGATTTAAAAATGGTTAGAAGTAACAATTTCTCATCAGCCTATGTTGGATTTAACGTAGAAAAAGAACCTTTTAATGACGTACGTGTTCGTCAAGCTATCAACTTAGCATTAGATATGGATTCAATTGTAGAAGCTGTATACTATGGTGCAGGTAGCCCTTCTAAAGGTCCTATCGTAGAAAGAGTATGGGCATATAACACTGATCTTCCTGGATACGGATACGATTTAGATGAAGCTAAAGCTCTTATGGCTGAAGCAGGTTACGCAAATGGTTTTGAAACAACTATTTGGGTAAACGATAACCAACAACGTATTGATATTGCAGAAATTGCACAATCTCAATTAGCAGAAATTGGTATTACATTAAACATCGAAATTCTCGAATGGGCAGCATACCTTGAAAGAACTGCTGCTGGTGAACATGAAATGTTCATCCTTGGTTGGGTAACTGTAACTGGAGACCCTGACTATGGTCTATACGCAACATTCCATACAGAAAGTTTTGGTGCTGCAGGAAATCGCTCATTCTATTCAAACCAACGTGTTGATGAATTGTTAACAATTGGTAGAACAACAGGCGATCCTGATGCTCGTATGGCAGCTTATAAAGAAGTTCAAGAAATTATTTTTGATGAAGCTCCTTGGATTTTCACATGGCAAGGTGAAGACTTAAATGCAACAAGTGCAAATATTGCAGGCTTTGTAAATAATCCAGCAGGTCACCACAGATTAGATACTGTTTACTTTACTGAATAAAAAATTCAATAATTAAACGTACATCACAAGAGCGGTATGCCTTGAAATATGGGCATACCGTGTTCTTTTTTCAAAGACAATTGCGAAGTTGTAAAACTTCCCAATACAAATAAAAAGAAAGTTTATATAAAGTGATGCAGTTATATCGCAGCACTTAGGAGGAAACTTGTCTAGATACATTATTAGAAGATTTTTGATGATAATCCCTGTATTATTCGTAGTATGTTTTATCATCTTTACATTACTTTATTTTACACCGGGAGATCCGGCTCAAATTATGCTTGGAGAACAGGCTGACCCTGCCGACGTAGCTCAATTACGAGAAGAGCTGGGCTTAGATGACCCATTTTTTGTTCAATTTGGACGATACATACTAAATATCCTACAGGGAGATTTAGGTACATCATATAAAACTGGAAGACCTGTTCTTGATGAACTCATGGCGAGGTTTCCAACCACTATGCTTTTATCTTTTTTAAGTATTCTTGTTGCTGTTGCAATAGGTGTTCCTGTTG
>CAZUPJ010000333.1:0-1651 GCA_964622185.1 uncultured Treponemataceae bacterium | reverse complement strand
GCGCAATAAGGATAGTACAACTCACTACTACTGTTTGAAACAGTAATTGAACATCAACATAGATGTCTCCCATAGACCTTTGCAATACCATGCTATACACAAGTAACACAGTAAGATGTACTGCAATCATACTTAATAGATATGATGTAATAAAAAACCAAACTTGTCTGAAGGTTGTTTTTGTGCAAAGGCGCAGTTCGAAAAAATAGCCAACATATCCTATAACATAGAGCACAGCCCACGGCACACCATAAAAATATAATATAATAAATGTAAATGTGTTAAAGAGCGTAAAAAATAGCAGTAAAGGAATATTCCTTTTAGAGTATTTGAGGATTTTTAAAGCAAACTGCAAAATAGAAAAGCAATATGTAGCATAGGATAAAAATCCTAACGCAACCCAAAAATTAATCAAAGCAACCACTCCCAGATTTGTCGATATTACAAGGCGGTAAAATGAAATGAACATTGAATAGAAAAATGACACATTTCGTTCTTATTATAATAAAAAATACAAAAAAAGTAAATGTGTCTACTAGCAGTCATATATACAACACTTTCGAAACACTTTCGTTTTATTTACGAATTCGTAAATTTTTACTTGACAAATCTTCATTTTCGCAATATACTTATTATGAAACGAAAGGGAATCATTTTAAAGGTTTACAAAATGTCAGACATACTTAATGAACGAGAAGAAAATATTTTATCCCTCCTTTCAACACAAGGTTCAGTCAATGTTTCAAACTTGAGCCGAAGCCTAGATGTGTCTGAGGTAACTATTCGTTCAGATTTATCACGCCTTGAACAAGAAGGTCTGCTTGTTAGAACTCACGGCGGAGCAATTCCTGTCATTCATCCACACATTTTCCAACGAAACTCTATTAATATTGACGAAAAAAATTCCATAGCAAAAAAAGCTAGTGAACTTATTAATGACGGTGACACAATTATGATAGAAGCGGGAACAACAACTGGCCTTATTCCCCGCTTTTTAACGGGAAAAAAAGACGTTCACATTATTACAAATTCAAACCTAGTTTTTGCTGCAGCTCGCACAAACCCTGATTTAAAAATCACACTTACCGGTGGCGAATACCGAAACAATACAGATTCATTTGTTGGCCCAATTGCGCAAGAAACACTTCAAAAATTTAACGTAAAGTATGCCTTTGTTGGAACAGATGGTTTTAGCGGGCAAGCAGGAATTACAACTCACCTCGTAGAAGGTGGAGAAATTATAAAAATAATGAGGCAAAAAGCAAGGAATCTCGTATTGCTCGCAGACTCATCAAAGTTTGACAGAATGGGCGTTGTAACCATTTTACCTTTAAACGAAGTAAATGCAATTTACACAGATAATAACATTTGTGGAAATGCAATTGAAGAATTAAACGAAATCGGCTTAAAAACCGTTATATGCGATTAAAATAAGGAGAAAATATGGCGAATGTATTAATTATGCCAAGACAAGGTAACACCGTAGAAAGCTGTGTTATTGTCGATTGGAAAGTAAAAGAAGGTGACAGCGTTACTGTTGATACGCTTGTTGTCGAAATCGAAACAGACAAGGCAACGTTTGAAGTTCCTGCAGGATTTGATGGGACTGTATTAAAAATATTGTGCGAATCTGGAGATGATATTCCTGTTT
>CAZUPJ010000332.1:0-1663 GCA_964622185.1 uncultured Treponemataceae bacterium | reverse complement strand
GCCCTGCTCTGTTGTACAAACCATAAAAGATTTTCCACTCATGTCAAAATGGCTAAATTGCTCTCCGAAACCAAAAAAATTTTCATCTGTTTCGGCATTTAAATGCAGTTCTATTTCATCATAGTTTTGAAGGCTAGCAGAAAAAAACAGTGCGTCTTCTTTTTCGTAAAAAACTATTTCCCATTTTGTTTTACCATCTTGTAATAAGCCATTCACAATTGCTTTGCCATCTTTTGAGCTTACAAACCAATCATCTGAAGATTTAACGTTCTCAATAATTTTCCGATTTAGGGCAACAGCACCCATTATTACTTCAGGATTTTTTTTAACTTTTAAACCTGCTAAAATAGAATTATTAAAACGTAATCTTTCTCTATTTTCAAAAAAAATGACAAGCTCTTTGCCGTTTTTTTCTATACTATATTTCCCAAATTGCACTATGTCACTCATTATTTTTACCTGCCCACATGCTGCCAAAAGGAATACCTACAACTTTTTCGCACGCTGAAATTACTGCTACGTCTTCAATTGCTTTTCCAGTTTCCCTCTTACAATCAATTGCTTTTTTTATCATTGTATGATTTTTTATTGTAAGCGTATATTTTGATGCTAATAGTATTGTTATTACTGTTAAAATAATAGGAACAACACAATATAGAACTTTTACACTAAACAAAGCACTTTGCGTTTGCGCAACTAATTCGCCAGAGGTATTTTCTACATATCCAAAAACTTCCAAAGCAACACCAACTAAGAATATGGCAATACCACTTGTAAACTTTCTTACAAAAGTAGAAACACTTGCATAAATGCCTGCATTTTTGTTTCCCGTTACAAGCTCGTCGCTATCGGGCAAATCTGGTAACAAACTCCAAGGAACAAATGAAGAAGCACTGGTTCCAATACCATTAAGTACAGTAACTACCATTATTGCAATTATTCCGCTTTCCGCATCAAGGAAAAAGGCAAAAATTAATCCAATTATTTTAACAGGTTGTTCAATGATGGCAGGTATGTGTTTTCCGTGTTTTTTTGCAATGTGATTATTTACAGGAAGTAAAAGCAGCGCAACGCCTAAAGTTACTCCTGAAACAATCGAAATTAAACCGGGTTTAAACAAAATATCTGCTAGCCAAAATGCTGCTAATACCGTTGAAACATCCACAGCCATTTGACCGCATACAAATATACCAAGATATTGCCTATAGGCTTTGTTCTTAAATGATTTTGCAAGCTGCTTAATCATATCAGTCATTGTAAGAGACTGCGTATTTGCAGAAACTGGATTTTCCCAAGTCAAAAAGAATGAAGGAATTAAAGGAATTGCATAAAAAACAGCAAAAATTATTCCCATTTTAAGGTAATCAGCTTCTGTTCTTCCTCCTAATAAAAGAGGCGGTACAACAACAGAAACTGCGGCCGCAATATTAGAAACTAACATTCTAATAGTCGAAAATCCTGCTCTTGACTTGTAATCATTAACCATGTCGGTTAAAAGGGCATTGTATGGAACCATAACAAGCGTGAATGCGGCAGAAAACAAAATATAGGCAACTGTGTAGTATGCAAATTTTGCCATACTGCTTTCTATGCCAAAACTATACCACAACATAGAGAACGTAAGAATAATAGGTATTACCCCTGTCAAAATATATATGCGCCT
>CAZUPJ010000331.1:0-1665 GCA_964622185.1 uncultured Treponemataceae bacterium | reverse complement strand
AGAAAACGATTACCAAGACTTTGATGAAATATTTTTATATGAAGGTGCAAACGGATCGTTTAGCTATTACAATGATACAGGTGATGGCTTTCAATATCAAAATGGAGAGTTTACACAAATAACATTTGAATACGATACTGAAAAAAATACATTCAAAATGTCAAAAAACTATGGAAACATAGCATTTTCTAGGACAATTACACTTACGCACATTCAAAAAGACGGAACTAGTGTAACTAGTACAATTGTGTACGAAAACAAAGAAATTTGTATTCAGCTATAGCATTACATATAAAACTGAAAATGTGAATTACTGAAATAAAGTACTCCCCCTTATTCCATACCGTTACTCGTGTATGAAAGTTTAAAAAGCGTTAGGAGTCTGAGTGTTGATACTGAGCGCCCTATAACTTCGGCTATTCTTCTAAAACTTTCTCCGTTTTCTCTTAAACCTCTTGCTTTTTCTCTCTCTTCAATGCTAAGATGTTGGTAGTGGTATTTCATTTCATTGCCCCCAATAGTGTTTTGGTCGACATCTATTTTAATGGGTTTTGAAAAGATTTACCACTATTTTTTTTCGTTAGTGTTGCACTTAATGTGCAAATCTATCATGTAAAATTTATTTTTGAAACAAAAAAAACTGTTACTAAAATTAATAGTCTTAGTAACAGTTTTTTACTTTTAAACAAATAATTTAAAGTGAAACCTTAAAAGGTAATTGCTAGACCTACACTTGCATCTAAATATGGCTTTGTATCTGCTTCATTTGAAATATAACTTCCGACGTTAGCTGTGAGTTGCACATCAGTTTGTATATTCCAGCGCGTAGAAAAATTAGCCTGAATCCCTGAATAGCCTTTTTCTCGTGATGAGTCCATAACATTAAACAAGGCATCTGCACTTGCAAACATTAGCAAAGAATTTATTGGACTTATTGTTGCAAGTAACCCTGTAGAAAGTGTTCCTGCATATTCTATTGAACTATCCATAGTTGCCATAATTTCTGTAATTGGTATAAAGTTGTTTTCTACCCCTCCAGTTGCAAATATTGTTTTCCAAGAAAGAATTGTGTTTAATGGTAAAAAGGCAGATATTTCTAGAATTGTTGCATTGCCAAGCACATTTTCTTCCAAAAGAATATAATTAAGCGTTGTATTCACATTGTAATAAAATGAGGTTCCTATTGGACCTTGTAAGCCAAGTGTTGCATAAAGCCTATTAGAACTTTCTGTGCTACCACTAACATCAACTGCTCCATTAAATTCTGCCGAAAAAGCATGTTGTGCATCAAATAAATATGGTAATCGAAAGGTTACATTTGCAAGAACAAAGGCAGGGGCAAAGGTATACACTTCAGATAAAATATTTTCGTTCCCAACACCAAACATAGTTACATCGTAACCATTTAAAAACCCTGTAAAGCCAACATGAGTTGAAATTTCATACCTTGAGCCTGCAAACAATATTTTTGCACCATCCATATCTTGTGCTAGCACAAGCGCAGTTGTATCGTAAACAAAAAATCGCCCAGCTTGTAGAGAAAGGCTGCTTGTTTCACCAATAGGAAATTGTGCTAAAAATTGCAACTCAGAAACATTTACAAGATGTGACATGGTAGATTTTGTGCCACTTTCTAATGGTTTTGAAAATCCAAACTCATAATAG
>CAZUPJ010000330.1:0-1683 GCA_964622185.1 uncultured Treponemataceae bacterium | reverse complement strand
ATACATACAAAAACAAGGGTATTAGTAGATAGAAATTTTTCTGAAGATGCATTACAATATATGTTAGTAGCTTTGGATGTGCTAAATAGCGTGAACCCCAATGTTTCAGAATTAGATTTGCGGTACGGAACTGTTTCGTACAAAACAAGCTTATAGCGGAGGTGGGATTTTGAGCGAAATTATAGTAGGTCTTGATATAGGAACAAGTACAGTTAGAGCTGTAATTGGAGAGGTATCTGAAAATAATACGTTACTTATTACCGGAATCGGGTCTGCAGTTTCTACTGGTTTGCGACATGGGTTAATTGTAAATATTGAGTCAACCATGCAATCTATAAAAACTGCAATAGAGGCAGCTGAGATGATGGCAGGACAAGAAGTAGAGTCTTGTGTAACATCTATTGGTGGTGGACAAATTGAAAGCCTTATTTCTAAAGGTCTTGTTGCAATAACTACAAAAAATGGCGGAACAAGAGAAATAAATCGAGACGATATTGGGCGAGTTATTGAAGCTTCGAGAGCATTAAATATCCCTTTAGATAGATACATATTACATGTTGTTCCTCGATTTTATATGATAGATGGACAAGGCGAAATACGTGATCCTCTGAACATGCTTGGTGTGCGTCTAGAATCTGAAGTTTGCATTATTACTTCTTCTAAAACTTCGACAACAAATCTCGGGCAGTGTATTACTCGCGCAGGTTATCATGCAGACGGATTATTCTTAAAAACATTGGCATCTACACAGGCGGTTGTAAGTGAAGACGAAAAAGAGCTTGGTTCAATAGTTATAGACCTAGGCGGCGGAACAACTGATGTATTAATAATTGCAGATGGATCACCATTGCACGCAATTTCAATTCCAATTGGGGGTAGTGTTATAACTGACGATATTTCAATAATGCGTGGAATATCATTTGAAAGTGCAGAAAAAATAAAAACAGGATCTGGTTGTTGTTGGGAAAACTTAGTTTCCGATGATGAAGATGTGATTATACCTGGGATTGGTGGAAACCCACCTCAAAGGATTTCGCGTTTAGAAATATGCCAAATTATTCAACCTAGGGTTGAAGAGATTTTTTCTATGATTAGAAAAAAACTACCAAAACAAGTAAAAAGCAAACGCTTAAGTGGTTCTGTTATTTTAGCAGGTGGTGGAGCCTTGTTACCAGGAATTGTTGAGCTTGCAACTAAAGAGTTCAAAACTACCAATGTTCGAATTGCACAGCCAGGAAATTATGGCGGACCTGTAGAAACATACCGAAGCCCAGAGTTTTCAACGGTAATTGGTCTACTTGTTTCAAATTTTGATAAAGCAAAGGCACAAAAAAGTGACTACTCATCTCGAGAACGAAAATCTAGAAATAGTGTTGTAGGAAAAATTGGAAATTGGTTTAGAGAATTCTTTTAATTAAGTTTTACGAAAAGCTGTAGTTGATAGCGGGAATTATTTACGGCGTTAGTATTTTTTTAGCATACCGTGAATAGTAACATTTTTTAAGATAATAGTGTTTTTTTTACATTAAAGTCTTGAAAAAACCGCAAATTTCGTGTAAAATATTATTATGTGTATGGGTTAGGGAATACATATTTTATATGACTTTTTATTACATCTTAAATATAGAGCATACATGTGAGGGTGGGAAAAAACATGATGGACTTTTCAATTACAAATGAAGA
>CAZUPJ010000329.1:0-1693 GCA_964622185.1 uncultured Treponemataceae bacterium | reverse complement strand
GTGGTATGAAATTTATGACAAGGCAGTAAAGAAAAATAAAGGCTTATGGGTAAAGGTATATACAGGCACAATTGATGAGTGGATACCAAGAATTGACAAACTTGTAGAACGCTATGGCTCAAACGCATTGTTTTTACATTTTCCCATTATGTCTGAAAGTGAAGCAGAAAGGCTATTTAAACATGCAGATGAGCATTGGGCAAATGTAAAAGGTAGCATAGTATAAAAGGAATACTTATGGAACATACTATATTAAACAAAGAACATATAACAGTTGAGTATCAACAACAAGAAATTGATTGTACAATAACAAAAGAAAACATTTCATTCGAGATTCCTTTTGATGAAAATAATGGGTACTTGCAGTTTTCTATACACATTGAAAAGAGCGATAAAGACGATTTTGTATTGTTTCCAGCATGTGCCTATAACGGAAATAAGTTTAAGACAAAACCGATGTCATACCCACCCATGTTTTCACTAGAAGAAGCCATTGTTGACTCTCCTATTACCATAACAGATGTTCCACGATTAAACGAAGATGGAAGCGGTGTTTTATGTGCCTGTGTTGGAGATTTATCGGTACCCTGTGTTGGTATTTTTTCCCAAAAAAATAAACGAGCATACCTTTTATTTACCCACCAGCAAATAAAAGAAAAAAATATTAGTTTTTCGTATGAAATAGGAACCCTTAGCATTCATATTCCAAAGGATAGAAGAAAGAATTTTCCAAATAAAGCACATCTTGATGAAGGTATGGCTTTTTCAAAAGATGAGGTTATAGACTTTCCGTATAAATGGTTTGATTTTGAATGTGAAAATGTGGGAAAGTTTTATGAAGTGTTTTTTTATAATAGAAAATGCATGAACTTGCCATGCGATCATAATCGAATTATGACAAAAGAAGAAGCTTTTAGCGTGTATGAACAAAAGTGGAACAACATGAACTTTGATGAAAACTTACAAACATACACTATTGGGTGTGAGTATGACGATTCGTATTGGGGAAAATATCAAGTGTGGCAACCTGGCTGGACTGGTGGAGCTCTTACTTCGTATCCATTAATGAAACTAGGGTCTGAGCAATCATATAAAAGGGGACTAAAAACACTCGATTTTCTTTTATCAAGTCAAACAGAATGCGGTTACTTTATTGGGCTTATAGACATGTATGGGAATTACTATGACGATGGCTTTTCTATTGAAAAAACAGATGATTGGTTTATGATTCGAAAAGGTGCAGATATTTTGTATTTTTTATTTAAGCACTTTGATGTAATAAAATCTAAAGGAGAAGCAATTTCTCAAAAATATATTGAAATGACAAAAAAACTTGCTTGTGCATTTATTACAACATTTGATGCCTATGGGCAAGTAGGACAATTTGTGTCAAATAAAACGGGGAAAATAATTGTAGGTAACTCTACAGCTGGTGCACTTTTGCCAGCAGGTCTACTTCGCTACTATCAAGCAATTGAACAAGATGACCATATTCTTGATGTAGCACTCAAACTTGCTAAAGACTTTTATGAGGCATTTACGCAAAAAGGCTATACATGCGGAGGTCCTGGAGAGATCCTTTCTTCACCCGACAGCGAAAGTGCCTATCTTTTACTTGAAAGTTTTGTAAACTTGTATGAGTTTACAAAGGATGACTTTTGGCTAATTGCCGCAAAAGAACAAGCTCATATTT
>CAZUPJ010000328.1:0-1700 GCA_964622185.1 uncultured Treponemataceae bacterium | reverse complement strand
GCACAAAAAGAGCAATAATTATCGCACCCTTCGGTTATTTTTATGTATGTACTTCTTGGAAAATCAAAAAGGTTAGTACGTAATCCGTCACACACTCCTGTTTGCTCATAGGTTTCAACAGGTCTATTTCCATTTTCCATTTTTTCAACAAGGTCATCTATTTTTGATAAATCTCCGTTTCCGAAAATACCATCAACTTCTGGTAAATCAGCTTCGAAAATATCGGCGTAGCGCTCAGAGAGGCATCCTGCCATAAGTATTTTTGCCTTTGGATAGTTTTCACGGGCGGATATTACTGCATCTAACGATTCTTTTTTTGCGCTTTCTATGAAACCACAAGTATTAACTACAATTAAGTCGGCATATTCGCCATCGTGCACTAAAACCCACCCTTTACTTTGAAGGCGATGAGTTATTAATTCTGCATCTACTTGATTTTTTGCACAACCATGCAAATCAATGTAAAAATTTTTACTCAATGTCGATTACCACAAGTTTATACACGCCGTCTACTTCTCGAATCCAACGAACATCGTACACTGCAACTTCACCTGGTTGGCCAACCTCAAGTACGTAGGTTCTAGAATCTGCAATTAATTCCATTGAAACGGCATTAGCATTTGACATCCATAAGCGTACACCATTATTTGCTTGCATAATAAGTTCATCGCCCTGCATAAAGAGATTTTCTATTGATTCATTTCTATCTGAAGTATATCGCTGCAAACATACATCGCGAAAATTTGCATTTATAGTAAATGGATAGGCTCTATTATCTTCTAATATAACAGTTTGAGCCAACGTTGTTGGCAAATCTGATGCCAAAGCAATACCGTCGCTGTCAAGGGCAAAAGCTGCAGCCGATTGTGTTGCTTGTGTTGTTAAAAATGCTCTTATTTCAGCACCTAAAGAGGCATCATTATTTGATATATCTGATAAGAACACAACAAAGTCGCCACCATTTTGACCATCAACATCTATTTCAAGCTCTTCACCTAATTCTACAAATTGCACTCCTAACGGCGTTTCAAAGGCTAGAGCACCAAGCGTATCAGTTATATCTAAGTATACGGTAGTAGGTCCTAGTCTTAAAGAAAGTTTATCGCCAACATAAAGTCTTTTTTGAAAAGGTATCGCTGAAAGTGCATAGGTTTCACCTTGAGTATGCACGAAATTAATTGCGTTATCATTCATTCTTTGAGGAAGGATTACCAAATAGTACACAAGAAGCAAAGTCGTCACTATAATAACAAGGGCACTTGCAGCAATAATTATTACTCGCTTGGTATAATTTTTTTTAGGATGTAAAAGTGTAACAGGCGTTGGTGTTTCTTGAATAAGTTTTGCATTAAAAATTTTCAAAATGTATACTGAATCAAGCCCAAGATAATCACAATAATTGCGTAAAAAACCTGCAACATAGGTATTACTTGGAAAAATATCGGTTCTTTCATTTTCTAAGGCTTCAATATATTGCCTTGAAATGGTTGTTTCTCTTGCAACCATATCTATAGAGATATTCTTTTCTTCTCGTTTTTCGCGTAAAATTGCACCAAAATTTTCCATACTCTCCCACTACTCTTCTTCGGCGAATAAAAAATCATTAAATGTACTACCTGCTGATGGCATATCAAATAAAAAGCGCATATCAGGAATATTTTGATTTAACGCATAGTTAGAAAAATCAAACATAAATGAGT
>CAZUPJ010000327.1:0-1705 GCA_964622185.1 uncultured Treponemataceae bacterium | reverse complement strand
TGCACAGGCGGATGCAACGTTTACTTTAAGCAACAATATGTACATTATTTATGGATTTGAAAGTGCATCGAATGACTTAAAAAACGCTTCAAAATTTTGGAAAACGATTTTTCTAAAGCATATAAATACTGAAAAATTTTCATCTTTAATGGCATCGCGTTTTCCATTTGTAAAGGTATTAATACTTTCCGATACAACAGCACAGGTTGAAGTAACTGCAAAAGAAGCTTTAGCCATAGATGTTTTTTTAAACTTGTGCGATTCGGCTGAAAAAACGAAACTTGTACAGTTGCACTACATTACTTCCAACATGCTACTAGAGCATTTGCCACCTGGAATAAGGCAGGATCAGTTTAGCGATTTGGGGAACGGAAACAGTTTGTTTTTTACAGGAAGCGATGATGCGTATGCGGTGCTTAATGATGCACTAAGCGTGCTAGATAAGCCTTCTACCACTATTGGCTATGATGTATTGGTGTTGCAAGTGCAAGAAAGTGCATCGTTTAATTGGAATCCATCTTTTTCTGCACAGAAAAGTTCGATTGGGGACACTACCAGTATTTCGGGGCATCTTGGATCTGTGTTTGCGTTAAATTTAGATGTCGTTACCGTATTTGGCTATAGGTTTGCAGCTGGACTCCAAACTGCAATTGCAGAGAACAAAGCAGAGGTGTATGTAGACACCCACCTTCAAGGAATTTCAGGTAGTCCTATTCATTTTCAAAATACCAATACGTTTCGTTATCAAGACACGGCAATAGATCAAGATACTGGGAAGCCCGTGTATTCGGGTGTTACGAGAGAAATTATTGCAGGCTTAGTGTTGAACATTGAAGGCTGGGTTTCAGGTGATGGCATGGTAACAACAAAGGTAACGGCATCGTTGTCTCGAAGAGGTGCTGATGTTTCCGAAACGGGCAATCCTCCTCCTACATCTGAAAAAATTGTAACAACCGAAGTGCAAGGAAAAAGTGGGGAACCCATTGTGTTGAGTGGTCTTGTTCAAAATGATTCAACGTTTGTCGAAGAAGCTGTTCCTGCCCTTTCAAAAATACCATTGTTGGGATGGTTGTTTAAATCGCACGACAAAACCGAAGAAAAAACTGAAATGATTATCTATCTTGTGCCTCATGTAGAAAATGTAGGAAAGGAGGTTTTTGATGATTTTTAATTTATCGACAGTGTTTTGTGCTCATAATGGTGTTCTTTTGCTTGAGCAGAATGGTTTATACATTGTAATTGGGCTTCTCAATATTGATGATAAAGGTATTCGTACAAAAATTGAATCTCGATACAGTCAATACCTACGTCACTATAGTAGCCAAGACATAAATGACGCAAATGGTTATATAACATACAAAAGCATTACAAAAGATTTTTTCATAAAGGAAACTTCAAGGCGATTTTCAGCACATAAAGTGCCTAAACCATTAGTAACTCAAGGAGAAGTTTCAAACAGTGAAAATCTTGAATATTTAATTGAAGATGCTCCTATAATTCATTTGCTTAATTCTCTTCTTTTGGAGTGTATTGGAAAAGAAGGTAGCGATATTCATATTGAACCCTTTGAAGATGGAAGCCGCATAAGGATGAGGATTTTGGGCGAACTTGAATTGTATTCGGTTATTGATACAAAAACATCCATCGCACTTATTTTGAGAATACTATTTTTAGCAAAGTTAGATATTACTGAAAATCGCAGGTC
>CAZUPJ010000326.1:0-1715 GCA_964622185.1 uncultured Treponemataceae bacterium | reverse complement strand
CTTCACTAACGGGAATTGCCATCTGTGCACCAATACTTTGAATTTCTTCAATTGTATTTATTACATCATGTGGTCCTGTATAATTTTCAAATAATACCGATGTATCATCACCTGCAGATTCCAGCTCAGCTCTGTTTACCTCAATTGAAAAAAGTGGTACGCAAAATAAAAGTACACTTAGTACAACGATAAAAGTTTTTTTCATAATTCCTCCAAAAATAACATTACAAATATGTAATATTATTATTCTTCCAACCATATAAATAAAGTATACACCATAACCTTTAAAAAATCCAGTGTTTTTTTCAGTGTAATATTTTTTTTGTTACAACTCGTTTTCAATAAACATTCGTAGCACATCTTGTGCCTTTTTTTGTACTTCACCACCGCTTGAATGTATTCTAAGAATATCGCTTAAAATTTCTTTTCCGACCTTTGTCAAACTAGGTTTCCCCATATAACGACAAATTGCATAGACTGCATCACACATAGAAACTAGAGTATTATCGAGCACACGAGTTTTATTAGCATCAAAATAATTTTGAATTGTTTTTAGCATTAATTCATCAGGATCATAGGCAATATTTGCAGCAATTTGAAATGCAAGTTCTAAAAAATATTCGTCAGTCTCATTAGTAATTATTAAAGGTACAATAAAATTGTAATCGGAACTTTGAAACAGGGATGATACAGCATATATTTGTGCCTTTCTTGCCGCATTATAGTTTTTTTGAAAACTCATGTATTCAAACTGGTATTCATGTATAGCATTATCAACAATGCGCTTGTATTCTAATTCCATATCGCCATATTCACCCATGATTAGGGTTTTACTTATTGTATCTAGATTAACATTTTGCAAGCGTGTTTTTGATTGAAAACCTTCATAACTTTGCATACTGTTATTATCAGAACTCTGGGCGATATTTATGTCTACCTGTACATCTGAAAGAAGGTTAAAACCAGCTATGACCCAGTTTGAATAAGAAAGAATCACATAAGCTGAATTTGTAACAACAGGATAAAGGGCTTTTGTTGCGTTTTGTATTGTCTTTTCTAAGATTTTTACACCACCGTTTCCTGTATGTGCACTGCTATAAGCTTCTACATGTTGTGTGCTTGCAAAAAAATAGCTATCATATATGTAGGTTGAGTATGCATATTCTTGTAATAGAGCTGAGGATAAGCGCTGTGTCCAAAAAAGACTTTGATCTTTTAGCGAATATTCAGATACAGATGCATTTGAAAATAGCACAGCAAAAGCATCGTTTCCAATTACTATATCCTTTGGAGAAGCACCATGTTGCACAATAGATGCAAAACCAGTAGTCTCGGTAACACCTTCTACTACAGCACAGCTTCCTATTGCACCATTATCAAATCCTAATATAACACCGTCGTTATAACTTTTGAGCGTGCTAACAGTGTCTATAAACTCTATTTCTTCAATTTTTTCACCATAGGGGGATATACGAAGTGCAAAACTTGCCCCATTCTTAGTTGAATCCAGTATGTATAATAAACTTCCGTCATTCATTTCAGCTAGTGGCAAACCTGCACTTTTAGGAACCTCAATATGCCATTTACGCACTCCTAGAGTACCATAGCAACTTATAGCATTTTCTTGCACAATGAACACTCTACCGTCTCTACCCGGCACTGGATCTAATATTGCGGGTGTATCCAATGCTACTTCCCATAAAAATGTTCCATCT
>CAZUPJ010000325.1:0-1736 GCA_964622185.1 uncultured Treponemataceae bacterium | reverse complement strand
AAGATATTTCAGCTCCTCGCTGCTTTGAAATTGAACAAAAATTAAAAGAAAAATGCGATATTCCAATTTTCCACGATGACCAACATGGTACCGCTGTAGTTACCGTTGCAGGTCTTTTAAACGCTTTAAAAGTGGTTGGGAAAAATATAGAAGATGTAAAAATTGTAGTAAATGGTGCAGGTGCTGCAGGAATCGCAAATACAAAACTCTTACTTGCTTGTGGATTTAAGCACATTATTCTTTGCGATAGAACTGGTGCTATTTATTCTGGAAGGAAAGATGGTATGAATACCATTAAAGATGAAATTGCACTTGTTACAAATCTTGAAAAACAAGCGGGAAGTTTAGCTGATGTACTTAAGGAAACAGATGTATTTATTGGAGTGAGTGCACCAGGTACAGTAACAGCTGATATGGTTAAAACTATGAATAATGATGCAATTATTTTTGCCTGTGCAAATCCAACGCCAGAAATTTTTCCAGAGGAAGCTAAAGCAGGAGGAGCAAAGGTTGTTGCAACAGGTAGAAGTGATTTTCCAAATCAAATAAACAATGTGCTAGCATTTCCTGGAATTTTCCGTGGAGCATTCGATGTTAGAGCAAGTGATATAAACGATGATATGAAAGTTGCAGCTGCTATGGCAATAGCAAATCTTGTAAGCGATTCTGAACTTAACTCAGATTATATTGTACCTGCCGCATTTGATGAGAGAGTTGGAAAAGCTGTTGCAAGTGCCGTTAGTGAAGCCGCAAAAAAATCAGGTATTGCACGACTTTAGCAATTAATAATTATTAACTAACGTAGCTTGTTAAAATATCACTTTAGGTATATAATAAAAAAAGGTAAAAAATAAAAATGGCAGAAAAAAAAACACTTTGGCATGGACGTTTTGAAGAAGGTCCAGATGCCGAGGCTATCGCATTTGAAACATCAATACATGTAGATGCTCGTCTTGCCTCTGATGACATAAAGGGTAGTATTGCACATGTTACAATGCTAGGGGATGCAAATATTATCCCTTCTGAAGATGCAAAAAATATCGTGCAAGAACTTCATGCTATTTTATCAGAATTAGAAAATGGAGCACTGGAAATTGATACCAGTGCAGAAGATATTCACTCTTTTATTGAAGGCGTACTCACAGAACGTCTTGGCGAAGTAGGAAAAAAAGTGCATGCAGGACGTAGCCGAAACGATCAAATTGCACTTGATGAAAGACTTTATTTGCGGCATGCAATACCAGCTCTACAAGCAAAAATTCTTACTCTAATAGAAACACTAATCGATATTGCATCTAAACATACTTTAACTATTATGCCAGGGTATACACATCTTCAACGAGCTCAGCCGGTAACGCTTGCACATCATCTTTGTGCATGGTCTTGGATGTTAAAACGAGATTACGAGCGTTTACAAGATTCATTAAAGAGGATAGATTTTTCACCGCTTGGTGCAGGTGCTTTGGCAAGTAGTGGTCTTCCGCTCGACCGTCATGCGGTTGCAAAATTGTTGGGTTTTTCCGATGTTACCCCTAACTCAATGGATACCGTTGCAGATAGAGATTATTTAATCGAAATGACTTCAGCATTTTCACTAATAATGACACATCTTTCTCGCTTTTGCGAAGAAATTATTATTTGGGCAACAGAAGAGTTTAAGTTTATCGAATTATCCGATAAATGGTCAACTGGTTCAAGTATTATGCCTCAAAAAAAGAATCCTGATTTTGCAGAAC
>CAZUPJ010000324.1:0-1779 GCA_964622185.1 uncultured Treponemataceae bacterium | reverse complement strand
ACTCTTGCTTTTTCAATTAGTGGTGCCATAACAGGAATAAAAAAAAATGCCGATATTTTTGGTGTTACCTTTTTAGGTATAACGACAGCGGTTGGCGGTGGTATTATTCGCGATGTATTAATTGGTAGTACGCCACCTACAATTTTTACAAATTATATATTTGTTGTAGTTGCATTTGCTGCATCTATGCTTGTTTTTATTTTTATTTTCTTTACAAAAACAACTATCCATTTTACCAATTATAAAATTGACATTACTATTGATTTGTTTGATGCAATTGGATTGGGGATTTTTACTGTAAACGGGATGAATACCGTATTGCTACATAGTCAAGAGTACAATGCTTTTCTCGTGGTGTTTGTAGGTCTTTGTACTGGAATTGGTGGGGGAATGATTAGGGATGTGTTGGTAAATGACATACCCTTTGTGCTTCATAGGCGTATTTATGCCGTAGCCGCAATGATTGGAGGTATGGTATACTACTTTTTATATATACATACTAATCTCAATTATCTTGTATCTATGACAATTGGTGTGCTTACAGTATTTACCATTCGAGTTATTGCGGTTAAGTGCAATTGGCACTTGCCTAAAATAAGACTAAAATAAAAAGAGGCGATGCACTCATCGCCTCTTTTTATTGGCTCTCTTACACAAGCACAACGCGGGCGAACTTCTTTTTTCCTGCTCGTAAAATAAACTCACCATCGTCATCTAGGTTTGATGCATTTATAACAGCTTTTACGTCTTTTATAGCAATATCATTTACAAAGGCTCCACCTTGTTCCACCAAGCGTCTAATATCACTTTTGGAACCACCAAGTTTTGCTTCCGCAAATAAATCAATAATACCAATGCCTGCTTCAATTTTTGCTTTTTCAACTTCGGCTGTTGGCATAGAAGATTTGTCGCCACCTGCTCCAAAGGCAGCCTTTGCACCTGCAAGGGCAGTGTCTGCTTCTTCTTTACCATGAATCTCTTTTGTTACTTCATACGCAAGTTTTTCTTTTGCTATATTTATGTCACCAGAACAAATTTCTTTTATTTCGTCTATAGGCAAGAAGGTAAATAAAAGCATAAATTTTTCAACGTCTGCATCGGTTACATTTCGCCAGTATTGGAAAAACTCAAAAACCGGTGTCATTTCTTTGTCTAAGAATAAGGCACCTTTTTCGCTTTTACCCATTTTTTTACCATCACTTCTGGTAACGAGTGGGAAGGTAAGGCCGTATACTTCTTTTCCTGTTTTCCGTCTAATTAAATCTACACCCGCAACAATGTTTCCCCATTGGTCGTCCCCACCAATTTGAAGCGTACAGTTGTGGCGCTCGTTTAGCATTAAAAAGTCGTAGCTTTGTAAAAGTTGATAGTTAAACTCTAAAAATGAAAGACCTGTTTCCATGCGTTTTTTGTACGCTTCAAAGGTTAGCATTCTGTTTACCGAAAAGCATGAGCCAATGTCCCTTAAAAAGTCAATGTAGTTAAGGTCTGCAAGCCAGTGTTTGTTGTTGTCTGTAAAGGCAGTTTTACCATCAAAGCCTACAAAGTTATCGAGTTGCGCAATGATTTTATCAACATTTGCATCAAGATCATCATAGGTAAGCATTTTACGCATTTCGGTTTTTCCAGATGGGTCGCCAATTCTACCTGTTCCACCACCAATGAGTGCAATACCTACGTGTCCTGCATCTCGAAGATGGCGAAGGGCAAATTGCGGAACCAAGTGTCCTATATGTAAGCTTCCTGCTGTTGGGTCTGTTCCAACATAAAATGTAACAG
>CAZUPJ010000323.1:0-1787 GCA_964622185.1 uncultured Treponemataceae bacterium | reverse complement strand
CATGCATAGTTTTGTTTTGGATAAGGTTCAACCATACCAATTCTTTTTCACCTATACTCGCAATAGGGAATTCAAAGCCTTCAGGAGTAATTTGAGGATTTTTTGCGTGCTCAATTGCACCAAACCCTGTTCCCATATGAAGTACATTTTGAGGTAGCAATGAAGTGTTGTTTCTATATTTTTGCAAAAGAACGTTTATCTCATCACTTGAAACTTTAGAATCAATATATTCATATACATTACGTTGTGTTTCATCCCAGTTTTCTTGTACCATTTTTGGATTAATATTTACTCCGCCAAACACTTGCACAAAGTCCCATGTGGTCTTTTTTTTCATTATTATACCATGTACTTGTGTTGGTGCTAAACCACCTTGTATTTCAACATACTTTTCTGATCCTTTTTCTGTTAAAAACTCTTGCCATCTCTTACCGCCGTTATGAGTTCCCCAGCAAAACATTTTTCGATATTTTAGCATATCACTTGAGCGTTCAAAAAACATTGTATTATCATTATAAACGGCAGCTTCCCATGTTTGGCGAACATCTTTTTCATTTTGAAAAAAGTATTCGCTTGCGTAGGTATAATTTTCAGGATACGTGACATCTTTTCCAGGAAGGACAGGCAAATGCGGAACACTTCCATGCCCCATACCTTTTTTTGCATCGGCACTTTCGTTTGAAGAAGGTTTTATATAAATTACTTCTTTGTTCCCTGAAAAAATGCGTACATCTTTATTCTCAGGAACTGCAATATTTGTCCACCAGTATGATGGCACATCTTCGTCTTTAGGATTTACCATGCGAACATAGGCTGCTAAATAATCTGTTTTTTCAGGTAAATGAAAATCAATATGCCAGTAAAGACCTTTACAACGTTCGTATTCATATGCACGTAAAAATTCATGACCAGCATCATCTTTACAAATAGCAACAAACATGCTTTCGCAAGTTGTAAAGGTATGTCCAAGCTGCCCTATGTTCCATTCAATGCCACCTGAAAACCAGGCATTTCGAATGGAAAGGTTTGCCAGTTGGAAGACAGGATTTACATACAAAAGTTCTCGATTGTCTTTTTTGCTAAACAAAGAATACAGTCTCATACCATACTCAGGTAAAAAAGTAGCCTTTAGACAATTATTTTCCATTACAATTGCTTTTAAAGTTATTGGATTTCGTTCCCTTGAGTACAAGTCTTGCATTGTGTAGGGTAAAAATCTGTCTCCTGTTTCGTGACCGTAGAGATGCTTTTCTTTTTCTAAAAGATCATCACCATCCATTTCTCGATTAAACGGACGTTCTCTAAATTTTGGAAGTTTATTTTCTCCAAGGAACTTATTTCCATTTATTTCTAATGCTGAAACTGATATTGTCATAAATTCTCTCCAATTGTTAAGCGCTACCGAGCGACGCGGTATCCTTTTTGCATAGCAAAAAGATACAAGCAAAGCACGGGACGGTCGTAGACCGGAGCGCCCAACCGCCCCATATCTACACCTACATAATCATTATTAATTGCACATTGTAAATTATCGCCTTAGCCTTTTATTGCTCCGCCAGTAACACCAGCAATGATTTTTTCTGACAAGAATATGTACAAAAAGAATGTTGGCAAGAATACGATTATTACTGCTGCAAACATACCTGCCCAGTTTCCAGTGTATTGCATTGATTGAAGCATTGCATAAAGACCAACCGATACAGGACGAAGTTCGTTACTGTTTGCAAAAATAAGCGATAGGAAGTATTCGTTCCAAACGGTAATAAAGTTAAAAATTGATACCGTTA
>CAZUPJ010000322.1:0-1810 GCA_964622185.1 uncultured Treponemataceae bacterium | reverse complement strand
AACATGGATGATTCAATTTTCGGTGTTAGGAGAAAAGCTTCAATGAAAAAGGTTGCAATTGTTGATGATGTAAAAAATGCAAGAAGCATGTTAATGCGATTATTAAAAGCATATCCTGAATTGGAAGTTGTTGCTGACTTTAGTAATGGAAAAGATTTTCTTGAGTATATAAATGTGAATAAGGTTGATTTTGTTTTTTTAGATATAGAAATGCCTGAAATTACCGGACTTGACATTGCAAAGGTATTAAGCGAAAATAACACCGATATCTATTTTGCTTTTGCTACTGCCTATTCACAATATTCATTAGAAGCATGGGGAACAAATGCAATTGGATACATTACAAAGCCCTATGAAAAAGCTGAGTTGCATAAGGTTGTAATGCGCTTTTTAGAGCAATATCAACATGCAGAGAAAAAAATTCTCATAGAATGTTTCCCAAATTTTAATATCTTTGTAGACAACAAACCCATAGAATTTAAAAGTAAAAAGGCAAAAGAAATTCTTGCTTACCTTGTGTATAATAAGGGTGGCTGGGTAAGCGTAAATGAAATATGCGTTGAAGTGTTAGATAACTTAGATGGGAAACAAGCTAAAGATAGTTTTCGCTCCTATATGTCACGTTTACTAAAAACTCTAGACTTGCATGGTATTTCTGTGCTGGTAGAAAAACAGTATGGAAAATGTCGTGTAAAAAGAGAGCTATTTTCTTGTGATTTTTACCAGTATTTAGAAGGTGAAACATCACTTTATACAGGAGAATTTTTAAAAAGTTATTCATGGTCTGAGCCAACTCAAGCAACTATGGATCTTTTAAGCATAAAATAAGCGGAAAGTAGTTAGAATCAGTCAATAAAAGTCAAAAATAGTCAATAAAAGTCAAAATAGTATCATATGTTGTTTCGCTTTGTGTCTTATAATCCTCGCATAATAAATCTTAAGGAGGATTTTATGATGGTTTTACAAAAAAGGAAAAATTCTTTTAAAAAAGTTTTATTTAAAAAAGTTATGTTAAAAATTTGTGTAGCAGCTGTGATGCTTGCTTCAATGGCGATGCTTAGTGCACAAAAAAGGGAGGTTACCGTAGGGTACTCGAGTGTTTTTACTGATATTATCAATGAGATTGATAGTCGGGATACAAAAGGGTATGGGTATGAAATTTTTAAGAAAATAGAAGAGTATAGTAATTTTACATTTAGTTTTGTGCCAATTGATGGCTCGCTTGTTGATGCAGCTACTAATCAATCTGCAGACGTTGTAGGATTTACAGTTAAAACTTCTGATAGAGAAGATGGCTTAATTTATTCAAGAATGCAATTTGGAAAAACCTATATTGCTCTTATGAGTGATGATGATAGCATATTGTATAATGATCCGAAGAGTATTGATGGAAAGACAGTAGCAACATATAAAGACAATATTGGGCAAGTAAGGCTAGATGCGTATTGTAAGCGTAATAATATTTCTGTAGAGTATGTGTATGGCAATATGACTGACTATATGCACTTAGATACAGATTTTACTATAACGTACTCTGAAGACAAAAACTCAACAAAAAAAAATAATGTATTGAATCTTGGAGTATATAGCCTATATTTAATTACAAGTCCCGAAAACAAAGAGTTAATGGACGAAATAGACAGTACTTTTTATGAGCTTGTAACTACAGAGGGGAATTTCTTTTTGGAATTAGAAGAAAAATATCTCGCTAAAGAAATTGAGATAAACCACCGTTCTCTTTCACCTAATGAAGTTGCGAAGCTTCAAGAACGACCTCTTGAAGTTGGTTATATAACAGATTATAACCCTA
>CAZUPJ010000321.1:0-1811 GCA_964622185.1 uncultured Treponemataceae bacterium | reverse complement strand
TTTGCTTTTTGTATGAGGCGTGTGTTTAATTCTCCAGGACCAATTTTTTCTTCTACCATACAGGTAAGAACGGCATCCATTTCTTTTCTTCGTATGGTTGAACTAAAGGTTTTTATGCTCATTATGATTGAATACCCAGCAATCGTTGAAGTTCTTTTGTATCAAATAGTTTTCGTATATCTAAAATTATTAAATAACCATTTTTATCTTCTACAATACCGTGAATGTATTCAGAGCCAATGCCTGTAAGCATTTGTGGCGGTGGTTTTACATCTGCTGCATTTATGGTAACAACACGTGATACTCTGTCTATAACAATGCTGATTTTTAATCCATCGATGTTCAGGATAATAAATCCTCTGTTTAGTTCTTCTTCGACTTCATTTTCGTATACAAATTGCTCTATATTAAATCGCTTATGTAAGCTCATAATAGGAATAACTTCACCACGAAGATTGAAAATACCTTCAACATAAATAGGGGCATGAGGAATGGCTCTAATTTCTTGGGCCTTCACAATTTCCTTTACGTCTAAAATATCTACGCCGTAAAGCTCATTACCTAGTTGAAATGTTACAGTCTGAAATTGTTGGTTATTTATAGACATTGACAATCTCCTTCAAAAGAATTTTATTTGCACAAATAGTATTGCATGTATAATAATTTTACATTAATACACACCTTAACAATACTATATAAAGCGAAAAAAAACAAGAGATTTACTCAAATTTAAATAAAAATCTTTTACTGGTTTCTATTTCCCTAAACTTGATATTGCTTTTACAGGGCAGTGTATAAAGCAATCGCCACAAACATCGCATCTTGTTCGGTCTATTTCATATTTTTCTTTTGTTTTTCGAGCTGCCTTAAATGAACAAACTTTTTCACACTTGCCGCATGAAATACACTTTTTCTTGTCAATCTTCAAGCCCAGTTTTGGCTCTGTCATTCCTCCATAGGCAAAAGTAATACGCTCTAACTTGTGGTCGCGATCTTTCATTTCAAAATCGTAATCAAAAATATCACCTTTTGCTTTTGTTATACAAAAAGTAACCATTGCAGGATACTTTTCTTGGTCTTTTATGCCATATTCAAACATGGGATTATTCTTTGCCTTTATGTCTTCGATAGAAATTTCTTCTACTTCGCCCGAAAGTCTAATTGCGTAACCAGGCTTGAACTCATACTCACCGTTATCGCCATGATCTACTTTTGTGTCGGCGCAAAGTCCACAAACAGAAACCTTTCCTGTATCTTTTAGTTGCTTATAAAAGGGCTTTGTGTGCATGGTCATAAAATATATGCCCTCATTATCCCATGCTCTAAAATGTGCCATTCTGGTTTGTGGAAAACTTTCATCAATTGTTGCAAATGTAACGGTGCCAATTTTTTCAAAATGCTCAAAAATTTCTTTAATCGTCATTGTTATGCTCCTTGACTTTTTTGTCTTACAGTTATATTATCATAACAGGATATATATGTAAATATGTACTTATTTGTGATGTAGTTACCTAAAAGTAACTGAGGTGTGGTTATTATGATTAAAAAAGACATTTCTCCGTGTCCAGTTGAGACAACTATTATGCTCATCGGAGACAAATGGAAGGTTCTCATTTTGAGGGAATTAATGAATGGTACACAACGTTTTGGTGAACTTAAAAAAAATATCAGTATTGTAAATGTTGTGTCACAGAAGGTTCTCACAACCCAGCTTCGCTCAATGGAAGAAGACGGCTTATTAGAGCGAAAAGTATATGCACAAATTCCGCCGAAAGTAGAATACACCCTTACAGAAACGGGATATAGTTTAC
>CAZUPJ010000320.1:0-1814 GCA_964622185.1 uncultured Treponemataceae bacterium | reverse complement strand
GAACCAATAGATTGTTCTTGCATAGCATTTTTAACTTCTTCGGTAACTTGCGATACTTTTTGAATTACCGTCATAGTAGTGTTTGCAGCATTAGTTAATTGATTTGAAAAGTCAACAATATCAGTAATGTGAGATGTAATAGCACCTATTACATCGCTTGCATTTTTAGATTGCACTGCGGTTGTTTCTGCAAGTTTTCTAATTTCATCCGATACAACGGCAAAGCCTTTTCCGGCATCTCCTGCGTGTGCTGCCTCAATGGCAGCATTCATTGCCAAAAGGTTTGTTTGAGACGCAACGTCTGAAATAAGTTGGTTTATTTCTACAAGGTTTAAAGAACTTCGGCTTACATCTTGCAACTTAGTGCTTGACTCTGAAATGTAGGTATGCTCTTGTTCTACATTTTTTACCAACTGATTTACAAGGTCGCTCATGGCAGTAGTACTTCTATCAATAGATGAAATATTTTCGCTCATTTCTTTAATGGCACTGGAAGAATCTTCTAAATACGAACTTTGCCGTGTAATTTGCCCCTTTAAGTTATCTATCGAGTTTTCTATTTCTTCTACTGCACCGCTTATGTCATTCATTATTCCAGTTATGTCGGTTGCTATTGAACCCACAGATACTTCAACTTTTTGCACTTTTTCTAGAGAACTTTGGGTAGACCCCATAAGGTTATCGTTAACATCGGTAATAGTATTTGTAGAGCTATAGAGCGATTTAATAAGTGTTGTCATTTTTTCGCGTACATTATTTAAACCCTCTGCAATAACTTGTGCTTCATGTGTATTGCAATCACAAGATCTTCCGGTAAAGTCTCCTGTAGAAAGAATATGGCATTCATTTGAAATTGTGGAAAAAGGACTACTTATTCTTTTGCTAACTAATCGTGTATATATACATCCTAAAAGTATCATCGCCACAGCTACAGATATAGAAACTGTAACTAAAAAGTATAAATCGCCATACAAGTCTTTTAAAGGACCTGCAAAAACAAGCGTCCAAGGTGTGTGTGCAACAGGCGTTGCACAAATATACTGATCATTAAAAAAGGCAAGAGTTCTCTCCTTTGAAAGAAACGTCTCCAAGTGGTTAAGCATTTTTTCATCTTGGTCTATATACTGACCAATAAGATCTCTATTAAAGTTTGTTACAAAATACCCATCTTCGTTTAAGACAGCACTAAAAGAGTTTTCAGAAACCTTTCTACTTTCAGTAATTGTAATTAAATTATCAAGAAAAACGTCAATAGCTACAACACCTTCTTCATTTCCTTGCGAATTAAATACCAGTTCAGAAATGGTAATAATATAGGCATTAAGTTTTTTTTCATAATAGGGCATAGAAAAAGCAAGACTCCCATCAGCATCAAGGGCATCGGTAAACCATTTTTCCTCTGTGTGATCCCAATCAAAGTCGGCCTCCGACCCTGAGCCTGCAATATAAAATGCAGTATCTTCTACCAGTGGGTTCATGCTCGCAAAGTATATATCGAGTATATCATCGTTTGTAGATAATAATTCTTGCAACATCAATTCAAGGTCTTGTAAATTTGGCTCCGTTTTTGAAATTGCACTAATAGTAAGGAGTAAATCGATTGATGGGCTAAGTTCATACTCTATGCTTCTCTCCAATAACTGTGTTGTAACATCAATTGATTCTCTAATATTTTCGGCAAGGGTTTGTTCTGAGCTGTAAATGAAAATACCTGCTACAATTGCAACGACGCCAATGAGCATACAAACGGTAATTCGCATTATGCGAAACGATAAAGATTTTTTCATATTTGTTTCCTCTCTTTAATATGATTT
>CAZUPJ010000319.1:0-1819 GCA_964622185.1 uncultured Treponemataceae bacterium | reverse complement strand
TACTCTAACTTCAAACATATTTTAATTATACTACAGTCAATCTCTTTTCGCAAGTGGGAATTTGTGATACACTGTAAAAAATGTATGAAATTGAATTAAAAGCCCATGTGGATAATTATGAAAATACTAAAAACACCATAAATTCTTTTGCCCGGTTTTTGGAAACAAAAACAAAAATCGACGTGTATTGGCATATGATTTCAGAAAAATCTAAAAATCCTGTTAGAGTGCGAGTTAGACAAGAAACAACACTATGCCCAAATGGCGAAAAGACAACTGAAACAATTGTCACATACAAAAAAAAAGAACTTCGCCAATCAACTCTGAACGACAATGCTATTTCATATGAAGTAAACGAAGAAAATGAATTAAATATTAGCAATAAACAAACCTTTGAATCAATTTTGATTGATGCAGGATTCGCAATCGATTTAAAAAAAGAAAAACACGTTTTACAATGGGAAATCGACGGCGTTCTGTTAGAACTTTGCACCATTACAGATCTAGGCAATTTTTTAGAACTTGAAATTATGGCAGAAAACAATGAAGATTCTACCATAAAAAAATCAATTGGCAAACTAAAATCTTTATTATTACAATGTGGCATTCCACTTGAAAAAATCGAAAAACGCTACTACAGCGAATTATTAAAAGAAAACAAAGGAGTGTCATCGTCCCCTCATGGCAATGACGAACACTCTGAGTAGCTTGTTACAACTTTCTTCAAAAGGCTCGCAATGACGAGTGAAAATTGAATTCCCAGGAAACAAACCAGATACACCTTGAATAAAATCTTTATACATACTATACTTTACATACTACTATATGTGCAAATTATGGAGAAAAATATGTTTGACCGAAAAGAATATAAGCAAAGTGCAAAAAAACAACTACATGGGAAATGGTTGCTACCGTTATGTATTTTACTAGGTTGCAGTATTGTTTCTGCATTGTTTAATGTTATTCCAGAGATTACATTGGAAGGTGAACAATATTCATTATTTTCAATTATTTCTGTTCCCATTTTCTATATTCTTCTTGGTACAATTACAATTGCACAAGCTTACTTTTTTATAGAATTCGTAAAAGATAACGAAGGCACAACGGTGAGTACTTTTTTTGAAGGATTTTCACTTTGGTTAAAGGGAACATTGGGACTTTTATGGATGGGGCTTTGGATAGCATTATGGTCTTTACTTTTTTTCATTCCTGGCATTATAAAGGTTTTTTCCTATTCACAAATGTTTTATGTTTTAGCAGAACACCCAAAAGTTGGTGTACGAAAAGCTCTGAGAATTAGCAAAGAAATAACAAAAGGTTACAAAGGTGATTTATTTTTCCTTAGCGTAAGTTTTATTGGTTGGTACCTACTTACAAGCATTCCTCTTTTTGTTACATTAGTGATAACTCCAATAGCTTTGGGAGAAATAAACATAGTCTTTATTATTGCATTCACTGTAACAATGCTACTCGCAAACGGAATTGCACCATATTACTTTACAACACATACGTATGCATACAAATACTTAAAACAAGCAGCCATTGACCGAAAAGCAGTAAGCTATTCAGATTTTGGAGAACAAGAACCACTTCAAGGCATTAACCAGTAGGATAATTATGCAAGATTATGACAAAATAATTACACCAAGAACACATAAAAAAAGCCTAAGCAAAGGTGCAAAACAGGGGCTTATTATTTTTATTGTCCTTTTTGTGCTTATAATAGGATTACTTGTTTTTCAATTAATAGAAGGGAGTTCTTCTACAACCTTTTCCCCGCGTATTACAACACAAGTAGAAATAACAGACATTATTGAAA
>CAZUPJ010000318.1:0-1824 GCA_964622185.1 uncultured Treponemataceae bacterium | reverse complement strand
TTTTTCATCATCAAATAATAGCACTTCACTTTCAAATACAAATTCTTCTTTTTATCTTGAAAGTGCATCCCACAAAATTGCAAGTACCCCTACATTTAAAATTATGGAGATAATTGGATTTGAAGAGGATTATAGATACTTACCACAATCAAATGGTGCAAAAAAAATTGAATATTTTAAACTTGATTTTTATCCTTTAGGTGTAAAAATACATACAGATTTTTTAACTGAGGCCTCACAAGAAAACTATCTTTATACACAAGATGTTTCTATAAGCAACACAATACACGTAGGTGAAAATGCACTTTCATATTCTGCTTCTACAAGCCTTTTTGCAGAACAACAAGGATATACAAAAGAACTTTTAGATGCAACGTATGGAAAATCATGGTTGGACATTTCGAGCATTCAGTTTTCTTCTGGTAATTCAGATTCCGACAAACGCAATACAGGTTTTTCTTTTTTTCAAGAGATTTCTACATTTAGAGGCTTATTCGCACCGAGTCTTTTAATTGAGGGTACAAATAATTATTTACAATCAAATGAACACACAAATACGGCAAACGATACAATAAAAATTATGCTTCCTTTTTCAATAAAGAACCATCAATTTTCAACCTCTTTTACTAAAAAGTCCTTTATAGATACAACTCGTTCATATAATGCCAACTATGCAGATGATGCATACTATTACATAACACAATTACAAAACAGGCAGTGGGCATACACAACAATACCATTTTATGATTTTTATGACCCCACTATTTATACAAAAATGCAAAATACTATAACAGATATTTCTGCTGCAAATGTTGCGGGGTACTCCAGCGAATGGGGCATTGACTGGCAAAGAGCGTTTTTTTCAAATTTATATGATTTTTTTGTCCCATCAAGTGCATCTTTATTTGTATCGCGAAACATACGAGCAAGTGCAGTAGATGCAAGTGATATTCTACAAGTATCAAGCAACGTACAATTTTTATCATTAAATAACTTTGGACTTTATGGCTCAAATCAAATTTTTACATGGTATCAACAAGATGAAATTATGCAGTCGCTTAAAATTGCATATGAATCAGATACATTTGACAAGTCTAACTGGCGTCTCAATTTTTCAGCATATAGTCAAGTGGCGTTGTATTTTTCTGACTCTAATACTCTTACGGTTCTAGGAGAAGGACAAATTGATACAGCAAAAGCATGGAATATAAAACTGGATGCCGTATGGAAGAGAAATGGAACATCAAGTTTTATTGTTGACTCATTCTACGCAATTTTCCCATCGCTTTTAAAAGAAAACAAAGGCTTTACAAGAGAAAACTCGCTATACTTTGGATTTTCAAAGAATACAAGCGATGAAAACAATTCCCTATCTCAGTTTTATGGTATTGACCACGATGTTGAAGTAAGCATTACAGACTTTGCAAAAATTGGTTTCAATGTAGGAAGTGAATTATATATCGAAAAAGATTATTTTACATTGCAAAATAGACTTTCACTGATAGGAAAACTTGAGTTTTAGGGACTGTTGAAAACTCTGATACTATTCCAACACTGTAATTTATGTGACTACTCTAAGGGTGCAAAATAGCCTGTTTCATCGCGCCCTGCCCTATTCATAAGATACACTTCAGCTTCAACTGGTAAAAAATTTGTTCCAAAATCGGTAGGTAAACTCGAAACATATGAAAATTGATATAAACCAACCGGTACATTTAAAATATCTTGAACAATAGATGTAATCCCTTCAGCTCTAAAGACAAAATATTCTTCCCCCCTTGTACTATTCATAATATATTGAATATCAGAGCTAAGATTTTTTGT
>CAZUPJ010000317.1:0-1828 GCA_964622185.1 uncultured Treponemataceae bacterium | reverse complement strand
CTTGTGCTAATGCTTGTGCCATTGCGGTTCCCCATGCACCTGCTCCAATTATTCCTATTTTTTTTACGTTCATAGTATTTCCTTCCTTTTTATATTTATTTCCATTTTCCGTTGTGTTCATCTTCCCATGGATAAAGTTCTGATTTTTCAAAAAAGAGGGCTACTTCTCGCTCTGCACTTTCAGGTTTATCAGATGCATGAAGTACATTTCTGTTATTGTGCATACAAAAGTCACCACGTATGGTTCCTGGCTCTGCATTTAACGCACCGCTTGCACCCACTACTTTTCTAACTATGGCACAGCATTCATCTGCTTCCCACACCATTGCTAAAACAGGACCTGATGTGATGTATTCTATGAGTGGTGGGAAAAAGGATTTTCCCACATGCTCTGCATAGTGCTTGTTTGCAAGCTCTTCACTTATCTGCATCATTTTCATTGCAATTAAGTTCGGACCTTTTCTTTCAAGCCTTGTCATAACTTCGCCTACAATTCGTCTGTTTAAAACACCCGGTTTTATCATTACAAAACATCTTTCTTTCATCTTACTTTTTTTAAACTCCTGCTTTTTATATATGATCTAAAAAATAAAAATCCTAAAATAGTTATTCCACCAAGAATAGTGTTTCTTGAAGGAATCTCTCTATAAAAAAGAAATACCCAGATGGGGTTCATTACTGGTTCCAACATTGTAATAAGCACCGCACTAATTGCCGTAACTCGCGTAATTCCCATGGAATAAAAAATTGCTGGAATACCAATTTGAAAAATTCCAAGCAAAAATAATCCACCTACACTTTGTAGTGAAGGTACTCCTGCTGAAAACATAAAGGGTAGGGCAACTAAAAATGTTACGATGTTTGAAAGAGTAAAGGAGTCTTCAGGGTTTCCATCTTTTTGTCTTCTTAAAAATATGGTCGAAAAAGCAAACATTAAACCACTAATAAGTGCAAGAACAATTCCTAATAACGATGTTGAATCAATACTTGCCGCTGAAAATCCATCAGAAACAAGTAATGCCATACCACCCAAAATTCCAAACCCCGCTACATAGTCTATCCATTCATTCTTTTCGCCTAAAAACAATGGTCCCAGAGCAATAACATATAATACATTGGTGTATTGTAGCAAAATTGCATTAGCTGCGGTTGTATATTTATTTGCAAACACAAATAGAATCATTGTTGCAGAATAGGTAAGTGTTGCAACAAGTTTATCTATGCTTTGTTTTTTATCTATAGTTCCATCTGCTTTTTTTGAAAGTATAACAGGAAAACGACGTAGTACAAGAATCATTGTTGCAGCTCCAATGATACTTCGCCCTCCAGCTATTGCAAATGCGTTCCATTCTGTAAATTTTATTAGTATTCCGCCAGTACTCCATAAAAAGGCACATAAAAAAAGTGCCAAAGACGGATTAGGTTTATTATAATGCATATTCTTTGGAAGTATACCGTTTTATTCTATTTTTTGCAACGGGTTCAAACTCTCTTGAACTTGTTTGTTGCATAAATTATTAATGAAGTCTAATAGGCGATTTTTGATAATTAAACACGAGAGGATGCTAGAAGTCAATGTGTGTTGCTAAAAAGTGAAATTCGGTGTAAAATGCATATATGAAAACAGACTTTTTTACGAATAAAACAATACGAAATTGCATAATAGTGGCATTTTTTCTCGTGCTCTTTTTTTGGAGAACAGACATGTTTTTAAAAATACTAAATGACATAGTTTCACTACTTTCGCCCTTTATTATAGCAGGTGCAATTGCATTTGTTCTTAATGTTCCTATGCGCTTTATTGAAAAAAATCTATTTTATAGAAAAA
>CAZUPJ010000316.1:0-1829 GCA_964622185.1 uncultured Treponemataceae bacterium | reverse complement strand
AATCGCTTTCAGATTGTAAAAACTCATTTATTTGAGGCATATCAAATGCAAGCAATAACATTTCTACTGCTTCGTCATAATCACTTGTCGAAGAAGGTGAAACAACAATAGACAGCACTGAACGCAAGGAATTTCCATAACTTCCGTCTGCAATTGTTTCCATAAACTGCACTGAACCACGAGTTTTAGAACTACTTGTCTTAAACGAATCTATTGTTTGTGAAGAAAAATCGCCTATAGAATAATTTCTAAAAAAATATAAAGAATCATCGGTAAAATATAAATACATTGATGTGAGTAGTTTTGTCATCTGCAAAAACCGATCAAAACCAACATCTAAGTTTTTGCTATAAAGATATTCTTGGTCAGCACTTTCTGCATTAAAATATAAAACAGCATTTTCCATTATTTGTTTATCATGAATAATAGAAGCAGCCATAATACTATATGTTTCAAAGGCTTGATTCAAACTATCCGCTGTTTGTTCCATTAATACATGTCTTTCTTTTCTTGTTTTATCAATAATATCAAATCTAAATGCATTACTCAAAATAATAATAACTAAAACTGTTGGGATTGCAATTAAAAGCACAAAAGAGAATGTGTGCCTTGTAGCCAGTGGAAACTGTTTCATAGTATGATAGTATAACATATTTTATATGTTTCAAAAAAGGGCATAATAATAGAAATAGTTACAACAATTGCTTTTTTTTATGATAAAGACTAAGCACACAATTCTTAGTACTTAAATTCGTATCTTTCGTCAAAAAATCGTATTATTTGTCATAGACTCTACACATCAGAATAAGTATAATCTTGTATATCTAACAAAAAATGAAAAATGAGTTTTTCGTATAAAGGAGTTCTTGTGACTGCATCAGACAAAACTAGATTAAAGAAATTAGCACAAAACCAATTGGAACTTGCTAATTCAGATACAAATATTGAGAGAGTTCAAAAGTGGAAAGAGCATAACGCAGGAAAAAGAGGCCTTCCCATCGTTCATATAGAACTTGATACTTTTGAGCATGAGATTATTCCTCCTTTATTGGAATGTACAAGTGCTATTGGACGACAACTTGAAACTGATTTACTGAGAAATATTGTAAACTTTGAGCTCTTTGACGATGACTGGGTTGTTCCCCCTTATTTTGGCGTCTATTGGAAAACAGAGTTTAAATTATTTAACTATACCATTTCAAAAACAAATGCTGAAGACACATCAGGTGGTACGCTAGGACATCACTTTAATCATGTTATTGGTGATTTAGAAGATGACTTTGAAAAATTACAACAAAGCACATGGTCCGTAGATAAAGATGCTACTTTGGAATATGTAAAAATTGCAGAAGATGCTTTTGGCGATATTCTTCCTGTTGAAATAATTTCTTCAAGTTTAGAGGCAGTGCCAACGCAAAAAATTGTTCACCTTATGGGAATGGAAAACATGTTTACCAATATGCTTGACTACCCAGAACTTTTTTCAAGCATGATGGATAGGATTGCAGATGACTATATTTCGTACTATGATTTTTTGCAAAAAGAAAACCTTCTTTGTTCTACAACAGAATTTGAATTATTACAACAAGGAAGCAAATGCTTTACAGAAGAGCTCCCAAAAAAAGACAACCCAACACCAAAAGAAATGTGGGGTTTTATGGATTCACAAGAAACAGTATCTATTTCTCCACAACTTTACAAAGAGCTTATTTTCCCTTGCTATGAAAAAATTGCATCACAATTTGGTCTGTTATCATATGGATGTTGTGAGCCTGTTTCCGATGTGTGGAACTTTGTAAAAACACTTCCAAATTTGCGAAAAGTATCTG
>CAZUPJ010000315.1:0-1835 GCA_964622185.1 uncultured Treponemataceae bacterium | reverse complement strand
CTATAAAACGGCGAACAGCGGCATCTGACCAATTTGATTCATAGTGAAACATATGGTGTTCTACAAGGTGGCTAACATAACGAACAGTATTTTTTGAAAAGCGTAATCGCTTTAAAACATCTACGCATATTTTAGCAGATTCTTTTTCATGGTTAAAAAAAGTAATTTTATCCCCATCTACACGACGTGTGTTTACCTTTCCAATGTCATGAAACAAGGCAGCTAGGCGAAGTACGGGTTCTCTTTCGTTTTTAATTTTTGCAAAATCGCACGCATAAAAAAGATGGTCTAGTACATCAAATTGATGAAAACCACGCTTATCTGCTTGTGTAACGCCCCTCGCACTTGCTATTTCTGGTAAAAAAAGTGTAAGCATTCCCGTTTGTTCCATCAAAGTTAGTGCAATAGACGGCCTTTCAGATAAAAGCATTTTGCAAAATTCATCTCTAAAGCGCTCAATACTAACATTTTTTGTAATGGGGATAGTTTTAGGTATAGCTTGTAGTGTATTTTTTTCAATGGTAAATCCTAATTGACTTGCAAAACGAATTGCCCTTATTGGTCTAAGACCATCTTCCGAAAACCTATCTTCCGCTTTTCCAACCGTTTGAATAAGTCTTTTTTTTATGTCTTTTCTTCCCTTAAAGGGATCAAACAATTTTCCTTTTTCTATGTTGAGCGCAATTGAATTGATGGTAAAGTCTCTTCTTGATAAGTCTTCTTTAATTGTTTTAGCATATGCTATAGTATCAGGATGTCTACCATCAGTGTAATCTGATTCTGTTCTAAAAGTTGTAACTTCTATAGCTTCGTCCATAAATAGTACGGTAACCGTTCCGTGTTCAATACCTGTTTCAATTACGTGCTTAAATAGTGTTGATACCTCTTGAGGACTAGCATTTGTTGCAAGGTCAAAGTCTGAAGCTGCTTTGCCTCTGAGCATATCGCGAACAGCACCACCTACAAGCCATACTTCAAAGCCTGCATTAGTAAAAAAAGGTGCAATTTTTTTTAACAGTGGTGGAACACTCAATCTTTTAAGCATACTATAACTATATCATATTTTAAGAAAAGTGTGAATATGTATGATTTATAACAAGGTATGTTTAATATAATAAATCTATCTTGACAATTTTCACGATATTTAATATTATTAAAGTAATTAAATATTATTAAAACTAATGTAAATTGACCTAAAATCGAAGTTTTTAAGAATACATAATAGGGAGAAACTATGGGAAAAACCTTAGCACAAAAAATATTTGAAACTCATATGGTAGAAAAGCCGTATGATGATACATGGGTATTAAAACTTGATAGGGTTTTTTGCCATGAAATTACAACTCCTACAGCCATTGCAGACCTTGTAGAAAAGGGAATGGATAGAGTTTTTGATGCGACAAAAATTAAGGCTGTAATTGACCACGTAACGCCTGCAAAGGATTCTCAAACTGCAGAACAAGGCAAAATGCTTCGTGATTGGGCAAAAAGAAACAGCATTAAAGACTTTTTTGATATTGGCCATAACGGCGTTTGTCATGCAATTTTCCCAGAAAAGGGCTTTGTAAGACCAGGCTTTACGGTAATTATGGGAGACAGCCACACTTGTACACACGGTGCATTTGGCGCTTTCGCTGCAGGCGTTGGAACTACTGACCTTGAAGTAGGAATCTTAAAGGGTGTGTGTTCATTTAAAGAGCCAAAAACAATTAAATTTAATCTTACAGGAAACCTTCCTAAAGGCGTTTTTGCTAAAGACGTAATTTTACATATTATTTCGCTTATTGGTGTAAATGGTGCTACTAACTGTGTAATGGAATTTGTAGGCCCTGTAG
>CAZUPJ010000314.1:0-1836 GCA_964622185.1 uncultured Treponemataceae bacterium | reverse complement strand
CGAAAAATCATTTAACTTTGTACTTGCACTAAAGCCTGACATGCTGCAGCTTGGATTTTTAAAAATTCTTTCAGGCACCAAAATGGAGTCTTATGCAAAAACAAAAGATTACGCATGGCTATCAAATCCTCCACATGAAGTTTTAAAAAGCCCATGGTTGAGCTATGAAGATATATGCTTTTTGCATGATGTTGAAACAGTTTTAGATTGGTATTATAATTCACATTACTTTGATACAACTTTCGAGTATCTTTTAAAAAACGCTACAAATGCATACGAAATTTTTTCGGATATTGCAATGCATTTTAGAGCGAACGGTTTTTTTGATATTCAGCATAAAATGCAAACACATTTTTCACTATTACACGATTACCTTGTAGAAAAGCACAATCACTCTGTTGCAATTATTATAGAACTCTTGCGCTTCGATTACTTTTACATGGGAAAAACATCCGTGTTCCCCGATTGTTTTATACTTCATTACGATAAAGATGCACATCATGCAGGCTTAATTAATCACGCAGATATGAAAAGCACTAGAGAAGCGTACACTCATTCAAGCTATGAAGAGTTTGAAATAAACCCTTATACTCTTGAAAAAGAACGCACACCTATTCTATTTTTATATGGCAAACGTGCCGAAAAAAAGCAAAAAACAAACGCAGTTCTTTTGAATAAAAATTAGCTACCATTCCAGTGCACCTTATAAAATGAGTCAAAATATTAAACAAATGTACAACATTGCACCTTGCACATTTATGATGTATGGGTTACAATATAGTGAAATTCTAAAAACTAATTTTTTTTAGAGGTTCACTATAATAATTAATATTTCTATTTTGAAAAGATAAGAGGATGAATATGCGAAAATCGATAATTGGAACAAGTTTACTAGTTTTTGTAATTGCACTTTTAATGATCATTGCGCCCGAAGCATGGCTAAAAGTTACGGTTATAGTACTAGGCGTTTTTGCACTTGGAAATGGCATTTACAATTTGATAGCGGTACGCCCCTTAGTTACAGAGGGTAGTTTTCAAAAAATAATTACCATAAGAGCACTTGTAAGTATTGTAGTAGGTATTGCAGCCATTACTTTGCCGCTTCTCTTAGTAGAAATAGTATGGACAATTATGATATATATATTGGCAACGTATCTAATTTTATCTGCAATAGCAGAACTTATTAGTTTAGCTCAATTAAAGAGTGCTGGCTTACCAGGAAGAATATTAACAACAGAAATTATTGCAAGTTTTGCCTTGGCAATAATTTTATTTGTACTTGCAGGCGAAATTGCATACCTTTTTATTCGTGTTATTGGATGCATTTTGTTAGTCGGTAGTATTGGGTTTGTAATATGGGAATGGAAAAATCGCTCTTTACATATTGAAGTTGAAGAAGTAGAATAAGGGTACAAAAAAACTTAGCCGCTTGGGCTAAGTTTTTTTATGCTGTTAGTCTTGTGACAAACTACCTTTTTTTGGGCGTGCTTTTGCATATGCAAAAATCAATAGTGTTCCAAATACACCCATAGAAATACTATTTCCTAATGCTGCAAATAAACCTTGTGCAAAAACTTTATTTGCAGGTTCTGCATAAATAAGAATGTCGAGCACAGGAGCTACTATAACCCATGATATGATGTTCGAAATTATTTGAAAAATATTAAAGAGAAGTGCATCTTTTACAGTAAAAATACCTTCATCAGCTTTTAAACGAGGATATACTAAACCTACTAAAAAGCATGATACAAAACTTGCAATAATCCAACTCCACCAAGCTCCATATTGTAATGAGTCTGATATGGTATGCCCAATAAATGCAATTAACCCCCCCGC
>CAZUPJ010000313.1:0-1837 GCA_964622185.1 uncultured Treponemataceae bacterium | reverse complement strand
TTGTACGGTTAATTCAGCACTTTGTAGGAAGCTTTTTTTCGGGCGATATACTTGGTGGGCTTGATAAAGTGTTAGGATTTTTCTTTGGTGCAATAGAAGGTCTTCTTATTGTGTGCGTCGTACTTGTTATTTTTTATGCCCAGCCATGGTTTGAGCTTGGAACGCTTATCAATGAAAGTTTTTTCCATAAAACATTACACACCTTGTTGGCAGAACCAGTAGATATGGTTCAAGATTTTATTACATTACAACAGGTTAGCTATTTTTTAGCGTAGGAGTGTTCCTTTGTTTGAAAATGTTTTATTTCAAGATGCGACAACTCTTTTATCCGCGGATATACAAAAGGGAAAACTTCCTCAATCTATATTGCTTGCAGGCTCTTCATGTGCAGGAAAACTTACATGTGCACTCGAAATTGCCCGTGTGCTTTCATGTTCAGGCGAAGTTGTTGGGAATTGGCAATGTACATGTTCTTCTTGCTTAAAACACAAAAGTCTTGTAAGTACCGATTTACTTATTGCGGGTAGTAGAAGCTTACTTTGTGAAATTGCAGGAGCAAGAAAAGCACTTTTAGAAGCATATCAACAAAATGCATCTTGGATACAAGCTAGTAGATATTTGTTTGTACGTGCAGTGCGAAAACTTACTGGTAGATTTAATCAAGTGCTTTGGGAAGGCGATGATAAAGTGTCAAAAATTAGCCCATTAATTTCAGCAATTGATGAAATTTTAGAAGGTCTTGATCCTTTACAGCCTCTTATCGAAATAGAAAAATTTGAGAAATTAAGCTTAAAACTATTAGAACATTGTGAAAAACTAGAAAACTCTTTTATGTACGATTCAATTCCTGTTTCTCACATACGAAGAGCACAGAGTTGGGCTCATTACACTATAACAAGCGGAAAGCGTGTTTTTATTATTGAGAATGCAGATAAAATGCAAGAAGGAGTGCGTAATGCACTTTTAAAAATCCTTGAAGAGCCTCCAGAGCATTGCGTTTTTGTACTTATTGCTGAAAATAGAAATGCGGTTATGCCAACTATTCTGTCGAGAGTTAGAACCTATACATTTGGTATTAGAAAACTCGAACAAAATACTGAAGTATTAAAACGAATTTATCGCATTTCTGATGAAACGTTGCAATCTGTTATACAACAATCAAATATACAAGGTGAAACGGTAATAAGTGCTTATCTTAATTCATTTTTGCCTATTTCAAGTGATGAAATAACGCATAGTGCACAAGTATTTATTCAAGAACTTCAAAATAAGAAAATACCAAATACAGAAGAACTTTTAAAATCTATGAAAAATTTTGAGCCAAGAAGTGTGCTAAAGCTATTTTTTAATGCAATATTAGATACACAACGAAAACAACTGATTGGCTCTGATGCAGTAGCAATGGCAAATGCTAGTGAGCAAAGTGCTGAAATACTCGATGCTGTAAAAAAAGCATACTCAAATATAACAATTTATAATCAAAGTGTAACATCTGCATTTGAAACGCTCATTTATTCAATACTAAAGGTAAGTTAAGTGAGAGGTTTTTTTAAAAGGGCAACTGGGAAAATTTCAAAACTTACCCCCGAGCAAGTACAGTCTCTGATTGATTCCCTTACTGAAGAAAATGAAACACTAAATGCAGTGTTAGATTCTGTTCATACTGGGCTTTTAATTTGTAATGAAGAATGGTATTTGGAATCAAAAAATAAGGCAGCAAGCCGCTATCTTCCCATGTCTCACTTTAATAAACAAGAGCCTGTGTGGGGACAAATAAAAAACAATCAAATTGCAGATTTTTTGCGAAAAAATAGTACCATTCAAAAAAATCACATAA
>CAZUPJ010000312.1:0-1840 GCA_964622185.1 uncultured Treponemataceae bacterium | reverse complement strand
CTACACTTGCGTGATGGGTGGGAAAACTTAACTGCAGTAAAAACAGGCAGTATTTACTTTATTGATTCAGATATTGCGTCTCGCCCTGGGCCGAGATCAAGTTTAGCGGTAGAAATTATAGCAAAGCAGTTGTTTCCAAATGAAATTTTTTAGAGCATCAAATACGTACAATAAAACAAGACTCTTTTACATTATGAGTGCACTCATAACCATTGTAGCACTTGTTTTGATTATTGGAGTTGGCTTATTTTTTGGTGCAGAAAAAACAGATTTTAGAAACGTGTTTTTGAAAGATGGAAACCACATTGAAAAAATTATTGTTTTTAACATAAGGCTTCCTCGCCTACTATTAGCGTCTCTTTGTGGAATGCTCCTTGGTGGTGCTGGTGCTGTTTTTCAAGGTTTTTTTAGAAACCCATTGGCAGATGCAGGTTTAGTAGGTATTTCTTCTGGAGCAACGCTTGGTGCTGTTTTGTCAATATTTTTACCACTTTCATTTTTTAGCTTTACTATTATTAGCCCCGTTATCTTTTTAGCCTTTATTGGAGCTATAGGGGCAGCTTTTTTAGTCTACATTCTTTCTTTTAGAGTTTCTGGCTCGAACGGTACGGTAATGATGCTTTTAATTGGGACTGCCTTATCTGCATTTTTATCGGCAATTGTTTCAATTTTACTTCTTTTACGATATCAAGAATTACACCAAGTATATGTATGGACATTAGGAAGCTTTAATGGCCGTGGCTGGAATGAAATAACACTCATTATTGGGCCTGCGGTTATTTCAATAACTTTATTACTTTTGTGCGTTCGCCCTTTGGATGTACTTTCACAAGGCGAAGAAAGTGCACAGTCGCTCGGTGTAGACTTAAAAAAAACTCGTACTCTAACCCTTTTTGCAGGATCTTTAGCCTGTGCATGCGCAGTAAGTGTTGCAGGTACCATTGGCTTTGTAGGACTTATTGCTCCGCATATTGCACGAAAATTATATGGACAAACACATAAGTGTGTGCTTGTTTTTGGAATGCTCTGGGGCGCAATTCTCTTAGTTCTCTCAGACACTTTAGCAAGAACAATTGCAGCCCCCTCAGAACTACCAGTAGGAATTGTAACAGCTTTAATGGGCGTGCCGTTTTTTATTATAATAATACAAAAAAGACGGGGGTTTATTGGTGATTAATTCAATACTACACACCGAAAACCTATCCGCATGGTATGGTGAAAAAAAAATATTACAAGACATTTCATTTGAAGCACAACAGGGCGAATTTGTTTGCATTATTGGACCAAATGGAAGCGGAAAATCTACCTTTTTAGCTCTATTAGCAGGAATTGAGCGCACAGGTTTAACATCGAAAGGCTGTATTACAATAGGCGAAAAAAATATTCATGCGATGAAGCGACAAGAAATAGCTTTAAACATTTCCTTTATGACGCAAAATGAGCAAAGTGTGTGGGACTTCCTTGTAAAAGAATGTATCTTGTCGGGAAGATTTGCACATACGTCATGGTCTAAGTGGTACTCAAAAGATGATAAGAAGCTTGTGGAAAATGCCATGGAAGAAATAAATATTCTACATTTAAAAGACCGAAGCATACACAGTTTATCTGGTGGAGAACTGCAAAGGGTTAGAATTGCACGCTCAATAGTACAACAATGTCCAGTTATTTTACTTGATGAGCCAGTTGCAAACTTGGACATTGGCTGCCAAGATGTAATATTAAAAAAACTTCGCGATATTGCACACAACAAAAATACTTGCGTTATTATTGCAATTCATGATTTAAATGCTGCAGCAGCCTTTGCAGATAAAATTGTTTTAGTGAAACCGGTATCAATACT
>CAZUPJ010000311.1:0-1843 GCA_964622185.1 uncultured Treponemataceae bacterium | reverse complement strand
AAAACTGTTACATTCCCTTCTCGTTGTTTATATGAAATAGCCACTGTAAACTCCTCAACCAACACAATAGATATAAATATTATACACTATTGTTCATTTATAATCTATTTTTTTCTTTAATTTTTTTAATAATGTAATTAAAGCACCACTAAGCAACTCTAAAGTAGCAAAAATAACAAACAGGATTCCAACGTAATCACCCCACATAGTATACAAAGTTTTAACGCTTTGCTCTACCACGGGAAATTCTGCAACTAAATATGCTTCTTTAAATGGTTCAATCATTGCTGTTACATTGCCGTTTGGGTCTATTACCGAAGTTTGTCCTGATGCCGTTGCACGTATTGAAGGAATTCTATTTTCAACTGATCTAAAGGTTGCCATAGAAAGATGTTGATATTGGGCAACTTCGCTGTGCGACCAAGAATCATTAGAAAGATTTACAATTGCTTGTGCCCCATTTCTTGTAAAACGTCTACCTATATAACCAAAGGTATCTTCAAAACAAATTGGCGTGCCAAAAGACACATTGTCTATAGTAAAAATATTTGCATCTGTTCCTTTTTCCCAAAAATGCGTATCATTATCAATTAAGGCTTGGTGTATCATTGGGAATTGCTCTTCAAACGGAAAGTGTTCTGTAAATGGCACTAGATGCATTTTGTTATAAATTTCTGGCTCAGGTGGTATAACATTTTCCCCTTGCCTAAACAAAAATACTGAATTATAACTTAAATTTGTAAAATTTCCATTTTTATCATAGCCTCGAACAGTATCTCCATTCCCAATAACAAACGGTACATCTTTTGACTCAATGAAAGCTAAAAGATCATTCACTAAGTCAAGGCGAACTCTATCTTCTCTATATTGGTAGTGCATACGAATGCTCGGAACAAAAGCTGTTTCAGACCATACCACAAAGTCAATTTCATCGTTTTCGTTCAATGCAGCATTCGTAAGTCGCTTTAAAGTATTTAAATCACGTGAATAGGCTGCTGTTCCACCTACCCAAGGATCAGAATTTGGTTGAACTAAAGCTACTGTTTTCATTTCGTAACTAGAATAATCTTCTTGTATAAAAATGCCATATAAGAATACAAGTACAAAAATCACGCACCATACAATACCACTAATTCTGTGCACTATGCATTGTTGTTTTATAGTTTTTAACCATAATGATTTTTCAGTAGGTACTTTTTTTTCGAAAATAGGTTGTATTACTTTACTCAACCAAGCGGACGGAAACGCAATTAGAGCTCCTAATCCCCATACGCCGACAATTGATGCGAATTGCATAACAGGAAGTACTTGCCACTGAGTATAAGCCATATTTCCGTAACTGAAACCTGAAAAGCCGATAGTTTTTAAATATTCATACGCACACCAAACAATCCATTGTGCAATCCATCCCCGTTTTCCGCAAAATGTCCATGCCATTTTTAAAACAGTCAATAGCAGCATACACTGCAATCCATATAAAGCTGCTATTACTGGTAATCCCAAGGGGTGAAAATCAGCAAGCCAGTATACCAAGACCCCATAGCTCATGGTACCGTACAATAAACCGTACAGCCACACAACTGAAAAGTGAACCCTCCGAGATAATATAAAAAGCGGAAGAACAGCAAAATACGCTAAAACAGGAATTCCATCAAGTATTACTGCATTAGGATGTGAAAGAGCAAAAAGTGCTGCAGACAGAATAAGTAAAAGCCAATCAATTAGAATTTTTTTCATTTTTCTGGTAATGCGGGTAAATCCCAAAGGGCATTTTTTAATTCTTGCCCGGAGCGAAAAGCAACTACATAGTGTGGCTCAACTGAGAGCACATCACCAGTTTTGG
>CAZUPJ010000310.1:0-1848 GCA_964622185.1 uncultured Treponemataceae bacterium | reverse complement strand
ACAACCTTTCTGTACTTTCTTCTGTACCCTAAAAAAATGTATATTTATGCTTTTTCCATTTAAACACAAAAAAAGCTAAATCATTATATAATAATAACTTAGCTTTTCTTATTTATGGGCCCACTTGGACTTGAACCAAGGACCAACGGGTTATGAGTCCGTTGCTCTAACCAACTGAGCTATAGGCCCGATTACGTTGTAGCAATTGCCACTTCAGAATTATACCACAAAATAAAACCTTTCGTCAAGATGGCTCTACAAGACTTTCAGTTTTTTCTTTAATAGACAAATAATAAATTCTACACTTCATGGCAGTAAATAAAATAGTTATAATTGAAAACCACCATAAAACAGACGTTTGGGCTGCAAAAAAATTATATACACCGTGCAATAAAAATGACATCAAAAAAGCCCTAACAAAACTAAATTTATATTTTATAGACCATACAAAAAAACCAGCCAAGGCAGCACAAAGAGTGTGTATAACTACAGCAGTACATAACCTAAGAGCTGTGTCGGTAAACCCAGTAACAAGGTACATCATTGTTTCAAAACAACCAACAGCACCGCCAAAAAGTAAACAAGCGATTATAAAGTTTTTTAGGTTGTTTATTTTAACTGCTAAAAATGAAAGCACAAGCATTTTTACCGACTCTTCCAAAAAGGCATACAAAATTGTTGAAACTACAACACCTACAAAGCCTGTTAATACAGGAGGAAGCATAGTTTCAATATCGTCAGCAACGGTACGAACTAAAATAATCAAAACAATTGCTATCAACCCTAACACTAAAGTGGCTAGTACATGTAGTATTTTAAATTCTTTTACAAAAAAAAGACACAGGGCTATGCCAATAATAAGAGGTAAGAAACTCAATGTAAGTGCAAAAATTAAACTCATACATTATCATACCTCAATTAGAAATTTATTGCAATAAAGGACTTTTCAAATAAAACTAATTTTGTTATAGTAGAAGTATGAGCAAGTGCATAGTATTAGTAGGCGTAAAACATTCAGGAAAAACTACCATTGGAAAATTATTGGCAAAAAGACAAAACCTTCCTTTTTTTGATATAGATGATATAATTGAGAGGCAAAATGGTAAAACATGTCGGGAACTGTATTCGATTGAAGGTTGCGATGCTTTCAAAGCAGCAGAAGCTACTGCTTGTGCTTTCTTTGTTGACGCTATTCACGATACAATGGACGAAGCCCATATAAAAGGTGTTGTAGCTGCAGGTGGTGGTTTTTGCGATAATCCAAAAGCTCTTGAAAGCCTTCACGATATTGGATTATTTGTGTACTTAGATGTTCCAAAGCACATTGCTTTTGAAAGAATTATCGAAAGGTCAAAAGAGTTAAACAGTATTCCTGCAACGTTCGCCCATGCAAACCCGCAAAATGAAGAAGAAATGCAAGCAGTTTTTTATAATCAGTACGAAAAACGAAGTGAGGCGTATAGCTCAATTGCCGATGTTGTGGTACATACAGAGGGTTTAACCCCCGAACAAATCTGCGATGCCATTGTAAAACAAAGCACAAAAATCAATTTTTAGTTACAATTTACGACCTCCGACGGATAACAAGCACAAAGAGGTCTGTCAACTCATACCGGTTCCGGTCTACGCCCGTCAAGGGTATTCGTGCCACGGTCTTTTTGACTTATTTATTGTTGACCGTGAATAGTACCAATTCTTAAACAAAAAAAAGCATGTTTTATAACCTAAAGGCATAAAACATGCTTTTCATGTGTACATTACTGTCAACTAGCAACCGCATCCACCGCCACAGCTTGAACAGTCAGATGGAGCACAGCCGCCCTCAGAACCACTCGAGCCACAACCGCA
>CAZUPJ010000309.1:0-1859 GCA_964622185.1 uncultured Treponemataceae bacterium | reverse complement strand
CTGTTAAAAAAAACCCCTTTTTGAAAGCAAAAAGGGGCAAAAGGAGAGGAGGATGCAGAAAAAAGTTTGTTGTCATGTGCTCAGAAATAATCTGAACTCAACTTGTACTCTGCTCTACAAGTAACTTATACACAAACAACAACTCGCTATATAAAAGGTTACACAATATATGATAGATTTATTATTTATTTCCAATTATCCATTAACAAGCAAAACCTTAAGTATTTTTTTCAAAATCCGATAATAATGATAGAGTACTCAATAAATATCCGAGGAATATACACATGAACGAAAAAGTAAAACATATTAGTCAAGATTTGTGCACAACTCTTGTAAGCCAAAATGAATTACTTGGGGCAATTATCGTACAACAACACATAGTACGTTCTGCAGTAACAAGTAGAAATTGGATTCAACTACAGGATGCAGTTAATGAAGTAAACAAGCTTTCAAAAGAATTTGCACATTTAGAAGCTAAACGCATTGTAAAATGCTCAAAATTAAATCCTAAAAATCCTGATGATATTTATACTGTTGCGAATGCAGCACCATTTGAATTCAAAAAATGCATTATAGAAAATTTTCATCAAGTAAGACAAAAACTAGTCATTTCAAAAATTGAAAATGATGCTATAAATGAATATATCCGAATTACACAAGAGTTTTTACAAGGCGTTTTTGATAACGTTCTTCCTCAAAGAAGAAATAAGTTATATTCGTCAACTGGAAAGGTAATAAAAAATCAACCAAAATCAGTTATTTTGAATGCGATTGTCTAAATAGTCACATATTTTAATAGCTCGCGGTGTGACATTACTGCATCAAAGCACATTTCCCTCGTCTGATATTTTGCAAACTGCAAAGCATGTTTATTTTTCCGTGTAGCTATTGTACATAATTCTACAGTTTGGTCAGTAACAAACTCTAATGCTAACCCATTATTTTGAACTGCAAGTAAACATACTTCAGGTGTCTGAACTTTCACAAACTGCAACGCTAGTCCGTTATTTTTGACAGCTTCTATGCACATATCCTCAGATTGACTTCGCATATAATATAATAGCATACCATCATATTTAAGTGCACTCATGCACAGCTCATGGGTTAGATTTTTTACAAAATGTAATGCGTATCCATTTTGTTTGATAGCAAACATACATAATTCCAATGTTTGATTTTTAACATATTTTAAAGCATATCTTGTTTGCAGTATTGCACTTACGCACATTGCAAGCGTTTGATTCTGAACGAACTGTAACGCTAATCCGTTTTGCTCTACAGCAATCATGCAAATTTCGTCTGTTTTATCTTGTACATATTTTAGTGCATATCCGTCTTGTCTAACTGCAGCAATACAAATTGCAGGAGTTTGTATTTTAACAAACTGCAAATTTACCCCATTTTTCTCTACTGCAATCATACAAATTTTCTCAGTTTGATTATGTATAAATTGTAAAAGACTTCCATCTTTTTTTACTGCACTTTGGCAAAGTTGTTCCGTTTGCACTTCTGTTTTTAGCAATTTTTTGTAGTCTTTCATAATCCCCTCTTCATTTTTCTCTCATAAAGATATACAAAAAAAGTGCATTTTTGTCTAGGATTTTAAAATAAAACCGCGTTAAAAATTTGTAAATTCAATGTTAATACACAACGTTTATAGGGAATACATTATACAAAAAGTCTTAACTATAAAAATAAAAAACCGATAATCAAATATGGGTTCAGTTTTTTAAACTAGGATACAAAAAATGTATTATTTTATAAAATAAGGAAAATGCAATGTCAAGTTTTAGTGGTATTGAAATCGGAAAAAGAAGTCTTATGGCGCAAAGCCAATCAATTCAAACTGCAGGACATAA
>CAZUPJ010000308.1:0-1865 GCA_964622185.1 uncultured Treponemataceae bacterium | reverse complement strand
TGTACCACTTAGATGATGTTGAGTGGGCTAAGTACAAAGAAGATATACTTTCACATACTCACCTTTGGGCAGAATTTAGTAAAAAAGTAATAAACTTAGAAATGACTGATTTTCAAAATTTGACAGCGGACGGCAAAGTGCAATTAACACAGTATGGAGATGATATTAGGGTTGTAGCTAATTTTGGAAATGAGATTTTTATATATGGAGATACTGAAGTACCTCCACATGGTTTAATCATCATTGATCGGGATATTACTACCTACATACCCCATCCACTTTACTCCTAGCCTGAGCAACTAAATCCCCATCGACTACCCACCTCTCATACTCGCTAATGCCTTTAAACGACATGGTAACATCCGCATTTCGGTATGCCATGTCACTTTGGATAACTTTTTTACATGAAAGGTGAAAACATTCAATACCTGTTTCAGTGTGCATTGGCTCAATGAGATTTGGCTTTAAGCCGCCTCCTGCCATGATTTGTACATTCTTACATTCTTTTACCAGTTGTGAAAGGAGTTCTCGCCCTTCATAGCAAGATTCTTTTTGCCCAGAGGTGAGAATTGTGTTAATGCCGAGCAGTTCAGCTTCTTTAAGTGCTTTGAATGGATCTTTACACATATCAAATGCACGGTGAAGTGTTATTGAGCATGCATTGTTTTCTTTTTTAGCGGCTTTAATAAGGCACTCCATTACGGGTATGTCGAGTGAGCCATCTTTTGTAAGGCAACCTATAACAATGCCATCTGCACCAAGTTTAACTGCCTGTACTATTTCATTTTCCATAATGGTAACTTCACTTTCAGAATATAAAAAGTCGCCAAAGCGGGGGCGAATGAGTATATGAAACGGAATTGAAAGGTTTTTCTTTACCGCTTCAATAAGTGCATTTGTTGGAGTTGTTCCTCCAATAATAAGGTTTGCACAAAGTTCAATTCTCTTTGCTCCGTGTTTTTCTGCCTCGATAGCAGACTCCAATGAGTCGACACATATTTCTAACATACAATTTTTATTGCTTGACATACTGGGTATTATACCACATAATTTGAGTATATGACATACTTAGGAATAGATTTAGGTGGAACAGCAATAAAAACGGCTGTTATAAATGAGCAATATGAAATTATTGCATCTTCAGAATGCAAAACAAATGCATCAAGGCCGTGGAATGAAGTTTTAGACGATTGCTGTGCGACTGCTCTAGATGCTGTAAAAAAGGTAGGGCTTACGGTATCTGATTTTTCACAGCTTGGTGTTGGAACGCCTGGTATTATTGATGTAAAGCGGGGTGTTGTTGAACAAGCCGTTAATCTAAATTTTTTTGATGTTCCTATTAAAGACTATATTCAAAAAAAACTTGGTATTGAAGTATTGGTAGAAAATGATGCCAACGCTGCAGCTTTTGGTGAATTTAAGGCTGGCGTTGGAAAAGAATCTCCAAAAGACTCAAGCCTAAATACGTACACCGACCTTATTTCAATTACCATTGGTACAGGTATTGGCTCTGGCATTATTATGGATTCAAAAATATTCCGAGGCCAAAATGGACTTGCAGGAGAACTGGGGCACACCGTTATTGATTTAGGTGGACGGCTTTGTTCCTGTGGCAGAAAAGGATGTGCTGATAGATATGCATCATCGCGCGGTTTAAAAACTACCAGTTTAGAGTTTATGGAAAAATATCCGAATTCTCTAATGTGGGCGGAAGCTGGTGGGACAGAAGATGGTGTTACAGGGCGCACTGCATTTAGAAGTGCAGAGAAAGGCGATGAAGCAGCCCTTTTGACATTAGAAAAATATTTTGTAGCATTAGGAGCTATTATTGTAAATGCTACCAGTATTTTTCAGCCACAAATTAT
>CAZUPJ010000307.1:0-1869 GCA_964622185.1 uncultured Treponemataceae bacterium | reverse complement strand
CTTCATTTGAATTTGCAATTACGCCTCCCAAGGATTATATGCTTAGAATTCCATCTGAATCTGAAGAAATAATTCTTGAAGCAATTGAAAAACAAGATAGTACCTCATTTTTAGAGTCGCATAAAGTGGAACAAGGCGATACACTTTGGAGTTTATCAAGGATGTACAACACAACTGTAGATGTTTTATGTGAAATAAATAATCGAAATCCAAATGCACTTTTAAGTATAGGAACCATTCTATTTTTGCCGATACTAAAGTAAGGATAAATCGGTGAATATATTATTATTTTTACGTAATATAGCGATAAGCAAAAAAACTATTTCTAACAAGTTTTATTTTGTCTTGCTTGCTGTAGGACTATGTTCTAGTGTTCTTTTTTCTCAAAGTACTGATTTTGGTAAATCACTCAGTTCAACAAGTTTTATAAATTGGGAAAAAGGTATTTTTGTTTCAAATATTGAGCTTGATGTTTATAGTGCAAATATTTCACTTCCGGCAGGGCGCAATGTTGCTACAAACCGAATTGCACAAAAATTACCACTCTTAGTAAAAAATCCACTTTTAACGGTAACTGTAAATTCTTCAACACAAATGGGTGATGCCGTTCTTTGGGAATTAATTACAATTGGTGAAATTTCAGATTTGATTAGTGAGGGTGAAAAAAGTCCTTCTGTGTTTTCGAGAACAGGAGAACTGCTTACTACAAATCACACAATAAAATTACAAGATTTAACTAGTCCTCTTATTTTGCACGAAGGACCTTATACACCCAATATTCCCATTGATAGAGTTTCATCAAGACCATATACTGGTATAATTATTGATGCTCGTGGGCAGTTACCAGTACGTGGTGAATTTACCCATGAAAAGGTGGAGCCAGCTTTATTTCCGAGAATTTGGGACGAAGAGATGAATTTGTTATATGAAATAAATATGGTGGAACCCGAAATAGTAAAAAAATCTGGTCTAGTAAAATATTCATCAAAAACGGGTGAGACTGAATATGAGGATAGAGTTGGCAATGACCCTTTACGGATTTTTGCAAGAGGTGTGTTTGGTATACATAGAACTGATCCTATTATATCAAGAAATGATGCACTAAAAATTCTTTCAATACCCGAAAATGTAGAGCTATTAAAACAAGGGAAAGTGGTACTACTTTTGGATGAAGAATCGCTTGCATATTCTGTTGAAGCACCTTTAAAAGATGAAAACTATTATTACATGGTTCAAGAAGTATCTGATTTTATTTTTGAAAATATTGTTGAAGACCTTGAAGTATACGATACAGAGAAAGGTATGCTTATTCCTCTTAGAGACTTAAAATTTGCCCCTGATTCTGCTACTATTCTTCCTGAAGAAAACGATCGCCTTGATGTGTTAGCACAATCTCTTATTCTCGCAACCGAAGATGGTAATAGTACAATCCTTGTAGAAGGCCATACTGCAAGTATAGGGCTTCCAGAAGGTGAGCAAATTCTTTCCATAGAAAGAGCTATAACTATTATTAATGAGCTTGTAGAACGAGGCGTTAATGAAGACCTCTTTACCTATCGTGGATATGGAGGGGAGATTCCAATTGGGGACAACGCAACAGAAGAAGGAAGGGCTGCAAACCGACGTGTCGAAATTACTGTTGTGCCTAGGCAAAGATATATTCAAAGAATTTATTAGCTAATGAGTAATAAAAAATCCACGAGAACTGCATTTGTTTTCTTTTTGCAATTTCGTGGATTATGTTAGCCTACAAAAGACTTATAAATTGTTAAAGGCCTGATGTTGAAAGAAGGTTTTTAACTCTATCACTTGTGTCTGATTCTTCAGCAGTAAGAACATTTTCTTGTTCAATTCTTTCAATAACAGAGA
>CAZUPJ010000306.1:0-1928 GCA_964622185.1 uncultured Treponemataceae bacterium | reverse complement strand
TAGCAAAGGCAATTACCTATTACAGCGATAAGTCTGGAAAGCGTACTACTCTAGAAATGCCACTTTTGGGTGGAATTAATACAGGAGAAGAACAAGCAAAGAAGTTAATTGACTTTGCAAAAAAACTCCCAGTGCACATAAATATTATTCCATGGAATCCGGTTGAAGGAATTGACTACTGTGAGCCATCACGAAATGAAGTAAATACCTTTGTAAAAATACTCGAAAAAGCGGGGTTAAATGTAACAATCCGCATGAAAAGAGGACGTACTATTGGAGGAGCATGCGGACAACTGGGAGCGGTTAAAGAACTTTAGTTTTCAAGCTCTGATACAATTTTTTCAAGTTCATTTATAATTTCAATTTTTTGAGGGCAAACACTTTCACATAAACCACACTTTATACAATCTACAGGAGATCCTCCAATTGATTTTAAAAAATTGTACGTACCTTTAGCAGATGATAAATCATCATACATTAGTTTTTTATTCATTGCACCAAACATTTCTGATATTTCTATGTTACTAGGACAATCTTTAACACAATATTTGCAATTTGTGCATGGAATTCTTGGTATGTTTGCCAAAACTTCTTGTGCTTTCAAAATTGTACTTATCTCACCATCATTTAAAGGCTTAAAATCTTTCATTAAAGAAACATTTTCTTTTACCTGCTCTATGTTTGACATACCACTTAACACAGTCATTACACCATCGAGTGATGCCGTGTAGCGCAGTGCCCAAGATGCTAAAGACTGTTCTATGTTTGCCTGCGTTAATATATCAGCAACGGTTTTCGGAGGATTTGCTAAGAGACCTCCGCGTACAGGTTCCATAATTATTACTTCTTTTCCATATTTTCTAGCAACATCATAGCATTTTCTTGATTGAATTGTTTGATCATTCCAATCGGCATAATTTATCTGCAGTTGCACAAAATCTACATCATTATGTTTCTCTAGTATTTTTTCAAGAGCATTGGCAGAGTCATGTAAAGAAAAACCTAATTTTTTTATTTTACCTAAAGATTTTTGCTCATATAAAAAATCCCAGATATGAAAATCATCAAAAATTTTAGTTCGAGTTGATCCTAAATTATGTAAGAGGAAAAAATCAAAGTAGTCTACCCCTGCTCTTTGCATGGAAGTATAAAACATTTGTTTAGCTTCATCTTCTGTTTTAGCACCAAACCATGCAGGTAACTTTGTTGCAAGTTGAAAACACTCTCTTGGATAACGGTCAACAAGTACAGTTTTAGCAATACATTCCGATTTTTGATTATGGTAGCCATATGCAGTATCAAAGTATGTAAAGCCATTATCCATAAGAAAATCTACCATTTCAATTGTTTTATTAATATCTACTTCACCTTCAAGCATAGGTAAACGCATCAAACCCAAACCCAATTTTGGTATCTCTTTGCCATTGTAAATCATATATACCCCAAGTTTTTATCTTTTGCCTATTATATCTCATAATTAAAAAACAATACAGTATATAAATACGAAAAGCTGCACAGATTGCGCAGCTTTTAACATAAAAAATATATTAACATGTCTATTTTTCTATACTTTTATATTTAAAGTATTCGAAATCACATGTTTTAGAATATGATTCTGTATCTATGCAGAACATTCCAACAAATGCTCCTGTAAAACCTAGCCCGCAATATTCATCAGATAATTTCCATGCTTCAAGGTTTGGGCGTAGTTCATGCCAAATGCTTCCATCTTTTGACCAGTAAAAGATTCCTACGTCATACACTACTTTTACCTTGAGCCATACTGGCCTGTTTTTCTCTAAGGGTATTGCAAAGCCTCGTTCTAGCTTATCAGGCATGATGGTATGAACTGTCAACACTTTCCCCTTTTGCTCATCATGTGTTACTGCAAGCAAATACTGTGTTTCTTCATCATAGCGATAACAAAG
>CAZUPJ010000305.1:0-1929 GCA_964622185.1 uncultured Treponemataceae bacterium | reverse complement strand
CATACTGGATTAATCCTCATCAAATTGAATATATCGAAACAAATCCCGATGTAACCTTTATGATGTTATCTGGTAAAAAATTGGTGGTAAAAAATACACCTGAAGAAATAATTGAAAAAATTATTTCATATAGACGCCTTATAGGCGCATTCAAAAACGAACTGTAGTCTTGGGAGGGATATAGTATGGATTTGGCGAGTATTATAGGACTAGTCGGTGCCTTTGCCGTTATTGTGTTCGCTGTTGCAACAGGTAGTACCGGTCTTGCAGGTCTTGCAGGATTATGGGATTTGCCTTCGTTCATATTCGTTGTTATTGGTTCTTTCCTTGCAATGTTCTTAAGTTTTCCCATGAACAGAGTTCTTACCATGTTTGGCATCATGGGTCGAATTATGAAAATATTTGATTTTGGTGAAAAAAGCTTGGTTCAAAACATGGTTGGGTTGGCTGAAAAAGCCCGACGCGAAGGTATTCTTGCCCTTGAAGAAGGTCTTGAAGATCTAGATGATGCATTTATGAAAACAGGACTCAGACTTGTTGTTGACGGTACCGACGGTGCTGTTATTAGAACAATTATGGAAAATGAGTTAACAAAATTAGAAGCACGACATTTAGGCTGGATTGGTATGGTTGTTCACTGGGCAGGTTTGGGGCCTTCTTATGGGATGATGGGTACCGTTATTGGACTTATTGGTATGTTGGCAAACCTTGAAGATACAGCCTCTATTGGTGGTAACATGGCGGTTGCGCTTGTAACAACCTTATACGGGTCAATTGTTGCAAACATGTTTTTAGTTCCAATTGCAGCAAAATTAACCTATCACAATACAATGGAAATACAGACACGAGAAATGATTATAGAAGGTGTTTTATCAATACAAGCTGGGGACAACCCTCGTGTTTTGGCAATGAAATTATTAACCTACCTTGATACAGCTTCAAGAAAAGCAATTGAATCAGAAGTTCTTAAGGATTAAAAATGGGTAAGCGAGAATCAAAGAAACCAGAAGGAGCATCCAAGGCGTGGCTTGAAACATATGGGGACATGATTACCCTTATGCTTTGCTTCTTTGTTATGCTTTTTAATCCTGTTCAGGTAGATGAAACGCAGCAAGCGGTGCTAACGGTTGCTTTAGAAGGCGACCCTACTTCGGGTGGTATGTCTTTAACTGCGGGGCGATTGGCCGATTTGGGTAACACCATTAATTCACTGCCATCCATAGAAAGAGGTAAAAGCCTTGGGTTAGCGGTAAAAAAAGCAGTAAGTTTGTTTGCGCCGGATATTAAGTCTAGCAGAATTACTGTAACAACCGATGAACGAGGTCTTGTTGTAACACTTGCTTCTGATTCATTTTTTAGAGAAGGTTCTGCAGAGCTGTTAATTGCAGAAACGCGTGATACAATGTTGCGTTTAGCACAGTTTTTAACATCGCCCGAACTTGAAGGAAGAAGTTTTCGTATAGAAGGGCATACAGATTCTACACCTGTAGATGAAACTGTATGGACTAGTAACTGGGAATTATCTGGTGCACGTGCATTAAACGTATTGTATTATTTAACAGATTTTGGCGTTAATGACGAAAATTTTTCGTTTTTAGGGTATGCTGATACACAGCCTAAGTTTCCAAACGATACGGCTGAGGGGCGAGGTTATAATCGCAGGGTTGATATAGTTATTTTGGATGACGGTCATTTTTAATAACATTATAAAAAATAGAGATAAAATATAATTGCTTTTGTGTAATTATATTTTTACAATATGCTTAAGAAAACGTTTGTTACTCGGTTTTGTGCCGAAGGGAATGCAAACAGGTATTTGTAGGAGGTAAGATATGGCTGATGATGATATGAACTTAGATGATGGAGATGTTGGCGGTGGCGGTTCGTCTTCTAAAAAAAGTGGTGGTCTTGGAGGCTTAATTCCCGGTT
>CAZUPJ010000304.1:0-1956 GCA_964622185.1 uncultured Treponemataceae bacterium | reverse complement strand
TCCAATAGTAAACACAGGATTAAGGCTTGTCATTGGCTCCTGAAAAATCATCGAAATTGCGTTACCCCTAATGTTTCTCATTTCGCTTGCATTTTTTTTAGAAATATTTTCCCCATCAAAATGAATTTCGCCTTTATAAATCCTTTGATTTTTTTCAAATAATTGTAAAATACTCATTGCTGTTTGACTTTTTCCAGAACCTGATTCTCCAATTATTCCGAGTGTTTTACCTTCTTCTACTGTTAGAGAAACTCCGTGAACCGCTTTAATTAAACCGCGTTTTGTGTCAAAATAGGTGTGTAAATCTTTTATTTCAAGTAAACTCATCTCGACTCCTATCGCTCGTTTGTTTTGGGATCCATTGCTTCTCGAAGTGCATCGCCAATAAGATTTACGCATACCGCAGTAATAATAACAAAAAGTGCTGGTATAAGCCAGCGCCACCAGTAAAATTGAATTACAGCTATATCTTGGGCAGAAGAGAGCATGTTGCCCCATGATGGGGTAGGCTCGGATATGCCAAATCCCAAAAAGGATAGGGCTGCTTCTGATAAAAGAGATCCTGTATAGCCAAGTGAAATATTTACTATTACAAGACTAAATATATTTGGAAGTATATGTCGCCACATTATTGCTGTATTTTTTATTCCTAAAGCACGAGCTGCAAGTACAAAATCTTTTTCTCGTTCAAGAAGCAATTGAGCCCGAATTAAGCGTGCTAACGACATCCACCCAAGAAGTCCTAAAATTATCATAATTAAATAAAGCTTTTGTGTTTCACTCATATCGTGTCCAATTGCATATGAAAGGGTAATTGCAATAGGATAAAAGGGAATGGATGAAAAAACATCTGCTAATCGCATAAGTGCGTGGTCTATAATTCCACCAAAGTATCCCGCTGCCAAACCAACAAACAGAGCTAAAATAATCGATATTATAACTGCAATGGCACCAACGGTGAGAGATATTCTACCCCCATGAAGAATGCGAGTAAAAATATCACGACCAAATTGGTCACTTCCAAAAATAAAGCCATTATTTCCGAATGCATGTATAGAATTATCATTTTCTATGGCGTAAAATTGGTAATAGCTTGCAAAAAGATTTTCTATGTTTCCTTGTTTTTTATTCTCAAATACTTGGTTGTATATGGTGTTTCCCCACATGGTTATGCTACCATTTTTAGAGAGCACTAAAAAGTTTTTGTAACCTGCATGAATAGATTTAATAGGCTCTTCAATACTTGGAATATTTGTTAGATTATCTTGGGTGCTACCCCATGTATATAACATTCCAGTATTTGTTAATGCAAGTACATTTTTATTTGTTGCTGCAATATCTATTATAGTAACACTACCGTCTTGTAACTCGCTTGGTATTTGCATTGCAAATTCTGAACCCCTGTCTCCAATTATCACAATAGTTCCGTCATCGAGAAGAAGTGCCATATTGGTGTCTCCTCCTGCAAACTGCACTATACGTCCCTGCAATCGTGCAGGGATTAAAAAATTAGTTCGTACTTGAGGGCTTCCCCATATATGAAGTTTACCATCACTTCCAAGGATGGCTGTCCACTGTGATTTTGCATCCATTTGAGCAACGCTCGTCTTATGGTTTGAAAAGGCATGCTCTACTGTACTTGGCACGTTTAATTGACCGTTCCCGTCGTAGCCCCAGCCATAAAATTTTCCATTATCGTCTACAGCAATAATGTGATTGCCTCCACACGCAATGTCTACAATAACGTTTTCTGTAACCTCTTTTGGAATATCAAATATATAGCCTGAAACATTCCCTTGGCTCTTGTTAGGCTCTGTTCCCCAAAGGTATAGTTCTCCAGTTGTTGTTATGGCTGCACTAAAAGAAACACCTGATGCTATTTTTACAATATCTGTTTTATTTAGATTTTTTGGATAGTTTAAATAGTTTACACCAGGACGAAGGTTGGCATGAGTA
>CAZUPJ010000303.1:0-1961 GCA_964622185.1 uncultured Treponemataceae bacterium | reverse complement strand
TGTTCACCTGTCATTGCATATGCTGTAATGGTATTGCTATGCATGAAATTTTCTTTTGCAAAGTGTAGTGCTTTTTTATTATGTTCTACCAGCGTTATAGATTCAAATGAATCCTTTAAGAAAAGAGAAAGAGTTCCAACTCCTGCATACATGTCTAAGAGATTTTTTCCCTTTAAATCTTTTATAATAATCGGAATTGTTTTTTCGAGCATTGCAATATTTGATTGAAAAAAACCTCGTGCATCAAAGTTAATATTTTTATCAAAAATTGAAACGGTAAGTTCGCTTTGTCCTTCTAGTCCAAAAACAATGTTTTGATTCTCTGTTTTTGATTGCACCTGTTCACCCGCAAATACTTGCAGTCGTTCCTGTGACTGTAACATTGTAGAATCATCACTTTGTAAAAAAGATCGTATTTCTTTTACCGCACAGGGGCAATCGTTTAACGGTACTATGGTATTTGTATTCTTTCCTTTTAATCCGCCGTGTGAAAACTGAAATCGGTTTCTATATTCTGTGTCTTCTGCAAAAATTGCTTCGATATGTGGAATATTTTCTATACCGTTTCTTGTAAGACAATCTATAATGATACCCTTTTTTAATTCAAGCTGATACTCATACGTTGCATGTTGGATGTTACACCCTCCGCAAGTATCGTATACAGAGCAAAAAGGTTTTTGCCTGTGTTTGGAAGATTCAATTAGACGAACTGTTTTTGCTTTAGAGTAATCTTTTTTATTTTCATATATTTCTATTTCGACAGTTTCACCCGGTAAAGACCCCTCAACAAAAACTGTTTTACCATCAATTTTTGTAAGGCAACTTCCGCCAAAAACCATTTTATTTACTGTACAAATCACAAAAAAAATTATACCATAATTTTGAAGAAAAGTGAACATATTTTGTTAATTTCAATTCTCTTTCTTGATTTTTGCTCTCTGTTGTGTTATATTTCAGTGTATTTTTTGTAGAAAATTTTTCTGAACAGAAAGTAACGTTATTTTATACGTAATATAAGGCAAAGGAGATATTATGAAACATAATTGGGTTGTGAGCTGTTCTCTAATTTTTGTACTATTTTTTTCTTTTATGGCTATTGGCTGTGACTCTTTATGGGATATAGAATCAAATGATACTATTTCGGTACCGGTACGTGTCCCCAATATAGATACCTTTTCAATAGCATCGAATATAGCAGAGAGTGACAATGAGGGATTGAATATTGAAGAGGTAATGCTCACAAAGGTATCCTTATATAATGCAAATACAAATGTGCTAATAGAACAAAAAGAAGTTTCCTTTGATGATGAAGGTGACACAGTTGTTTTTGAAAAGATAGCTACAGGGCTTAATATATATGCCACTATTGAAATATATGTAGAAGATTTAAAAATACAAATATCAGAGATAGGTGCAGATGAAGTTTTATATGAAGATGCAATATTTTTTGGGGCACGCTCTGACACCAAAACCTTGGTAGATGGTAATAATGAGCTTAAAACGAGACCAAATGTTGTGTTTACTTCACAGTTTGAGAATGATTACTATGATGATTATGAAAACTATGATTACTATGAAAACTCAGGTTTAATACCTGAAGAACCTGTAAGCGTAGAACAAGCAATAGCTATTTTATTATCAGAGGAAGATAAAGCCCTTCCTGGTGCCACAATATATGACTTAGGTGGTTATTTAGAACACGATTATGAAGAGGAATTAAAAGAGCTCGGAATTGCACTAAAGCCTTATATACCTGTTTTCACTGTAAATGAAGAAGAGCAAGTAGTATTTACCCCTGCCGGTGGACAAGTATCCGAAGGGGCAACGTTTAAACTTACACATTCTAACCCTAATGTGCAAATATATTATTGGAATTTGGAAACATCTGATAATCGAATTCTCTACACAAAAGACAGTGAAATAGTAATTAATTTTGGAGACAAATCTGAAGTTACCTATGT
>CAZUPJ010000302.1:0-1972 GCA_964622185.1 uncultured Treponemataceae bacterium | reverse complement strand
TTAAAATAATCATTGCGTTCAAGTGTTACGGTTTGATTTTCATAAGACACAAACGAGTATGGTCCGCAAGTAACTGTTGGTGCATAACGTTCGGTTGTTGCAATTCTAGTACAATTTTCTAGTAAGTCACCGTTAGAAAAAGAAATGTAGGTTCCCTTTTCATTTGAAACAATTTCACCAGCGGGTAGGTAGGTATCGAAGTGAATAGGACCAACCATAGCGTTTACACTTTCCCAATAGTATGGGAAGTTTTCTGCAGAAACCGTAATTGAAAAAATAAAATCTGACACGAGCTGTACACCTGCAAAGATGTCACTCTCTCCGGTGTAATATGCATCATATCCAATAAGTGCATCATAACCACTTGTAGATGCTCCTGCTTCTTGCCATTCTGGTGAGGTGTACCACATAATTGAGGCAACAAAATCTTTTGCTGTTATTTGATCCCCGTTATTCCAAAAGAGGTCTTCATGCAATTTAAAGGTATATGTTTTATTTCCTTCTGTGTCGTTTGCAACTTCAATGCTTTTTACAACAGTTTCATTTAATACTATGTCACCTTCGGGTGTTAGGGCGTAGGTTCCGATATAGCCACCGGTTAATGTTTTAATTGAAAGATCATATGCACTGTTTCCAAAACCACTTATAAAATCGCCATTCATTTCAGGCGTTCCAACCATTAATGTATCGAGTGGAACCTTGGAGGTGAGTTTTGTGGTATCTGAACTATCCTTATTGGAAGAAGCAGAACACGCTGTAAAAATTATTAGTAACGTTGCTATTACTATCAATAATGAAAGTGCCTTTTTCATAAACACAGTATCTCCTTTAGAATAACTACTTTACGGTCGCAATCTTAGAAAGTATAGCACATGAGAATAAAGATGTAAAGTAATGTTCAAAGCTATCTATTCATACAGCTTTGAAAAAACATTTGCAAAATCCTTTTTATCAATTTTACAGATTTTCCTGTCAAAACTTAAAAAACCATTAGTTTCTTCTTCTACATCGGACAATTGTGTATATATACTTGCACAAAGCCCTTGACGCTTTGCAAAAACAATTTGATGTTTAAATAAATCTTTTACTGCATTTATAAAGTCTGTTCTTGTTTGTAGTTTTTTATAACTAAAGGTTTTTACTTGGCCTGTATCTTCTTGTTCTTTATATGAAAAACCACCAAATTCACTTAAAATAACAGCACGCTTTTTTTTGTCTTTTCTAAACTTATACGGTCTAAAGTAAATATGTAGACTTCGAAAATCTCCAATACCTTGGTCATGCCAACCGCTAGCATGGTCTATTACCCGTGTTGGGTCAAGCTTTTTTGTCAATGTATAGGCTTTTTTTGCATCAAATTGCCCCCATCCTTCATTAAAGGGTACCCATAATACAATAGAAGGACAATTTTTTAATTGAAGAATCATTTCTTCGTATTCTTTCCAAAACTGCTCTCTTCCTTCTTTATCTTGACGAGCAAAGGCTTTATAGTTTGAGTCCTTTAATCTAAATGGTAAAAATGCAGGTATGGTAATTATTGAAGTTTTATAATTGCCGCCTCCATTTATCATATCTTGCCATACAAGCATTCCAATTGTATCACAATGATAATACCAACGCATCGGTTCTATTTTTATATGCTTACGTAGTGTATTAAATCCTAACTCTTTCATTTTTATTATGTCATACTGCAATGCTTCATCACTTGGAGCTGTGTATAATCCATCGGACCAATAGCCTTGATCAAGAACACCGTTGTTAAAATATTCTTTTCCGTTTAAAAAGATCCTTTTTACACCATTTGCATCTTCTTGAATTGACATTTCTCTCATTGCAAAATAACTCTTTAAGCTATCTTGCAAGAATTTTATTGTCACGGTGTATAAGTGAGGATTATCAGGAGTCCATGCTTCATATTTCTCAATTTTAATTCGACAGGGTTCATTTGTTGGTATTTTTTGTTCAGTTTCTT
>CAZUPJ010000301.1:0-1986 GCA_964622185.1 uncultured Treponemataceae bacterium | reverse complement strand
TTTCATCTTCAATTGTATAAATTCCTCTACCAGTTTCACCTCGTATTATGCTATTTATAACGTCTTGATTATCTGCACCATTTGTAAAAGAACCTTGGCGAAGTGTTGTAAATAAATTGTCAGTAGAAAGAGAATATTCATTTTCAATCTTTGCAATAATAATGCCGTAATCATCAACAATATATGCATACCCTCTGTTTTCAAAGGTTGGGTGAAGCAAGTCATTAAGATAGGTTAAAGAAAGTTCTGCTACTACAAGTCCTACAATTTTGCCGTATTCAAAAATTGGGGTTGCCGTAAGTACAACCTGTTCATTAGTATAAAAAGACATTTGAGGTGTGGAAATTAATGTCTTTCCTAAAAGAACTTCGTCAATAAAATCACTAAACACACTGTTGCTTAAATCAACATCGATCCCATCCGATGAAACACCTTTTTTACTTGTATCCAAAACGGTAATGTTATTAAAATCATAGTAACTTTCAACTACATTTAAATAATCTATAATATTTTCACGCTCATAGCCCAATACAACGAGTGAATACGCAATACTTTTTATAGATGCAATATTTGTACTAATTTTTTCACCTAAGCTATACTGCTGCTGAGCCGCAATTTCGCTTAATGTTGTAAATGTTGTTTGAGAAAGATCGTCTCTAATATTAGCATTATATTGTATTGCTCCATATACAATATAGCCCGCAATTACTAAAGATGCAAAAATAAAAAGCAATCTTCTTTTTGACTGAGTAAAACTATGTTTTTTAATATAATGTGTATATGATTTTTTATTTTTCATATGTTTTAATATTAATCATTTATATGTTTTCAGTCAATAGCAAAAACAGCATAGCAATACTTGACTAGTAATAATACTTTTTTATATATTTCTTAAAATAAACTTAAAAAAATAAAGCAAAATTAAAAAAAAGTATTGAAAAAAAAGTATAAAATCACTAAAATACCGTATGCTAAATACATTTAAGAATGCCCCTGGCGAGATAGGGGGAAGGCAAGCCGTTATACCGGCACTTATTATTATTGCAATTGCATTAATAGCCTCAAATTTTTTACCAGACAACCCCGCTGAATTTGGTATTGCAGTGTGTATTCCTGCAATTTTCTTAATTGTTTACATCTTTGTAACAAAAAGAATTATTGAGGCATTGGCCTTAGCGTCTGCAGTTGGTCTTATTATGACTACAGGTACCGGTGGTTTATCTGATTTTAGTACCATTTTATTAGAAACCATGATGAGTGAAGATATTGCATGGCTTATAATTGTATGCGGTCTTATGGGTAGTATTATTGCATTAATTGAGAGAGCAGGCGGTTCTTTTGCGTTTGGTAACTGGATTGCAAAATATGCAAAAACAAGAAAATCTTCGTTGCTTTGGACATGGGTACTTGGTATTGTTGTTTTTATAGACGACTATCTAAACTCATTAACCGTGGCTACATGTATGTCTCCACTTACCGACAAACATAAAGTACCAAGAGAAATGCTTTCATATGTAGTTGATTCAACTGCAGCTCCTCTTTGTGTACTTATACCTATTTCTACATGGGCAGTGTTTTGTGCAAGAATACTAGAAGCAAATGGGTGGGCTCCTGCAGGCGAAGGTATTCTTTATTTTATTAGAACTATTCCATACAACTTTTATGGCTGGATTGCAGCTCTTGTCGTTCCTCTTGTCATATTAGGTATTATCCCCGTATTCGGGCAAATGAAAAAAGCAGAAGAACGTGTAAAAAATGGTGGTCCATTGGCACCTGCAGGTTCTGATAAAATTGATATTCGTGGAGGAGACAATGCAATAGAATGTCCTCCTAACCCCAAAATTAGAAATTTTTTTGTGCCAGTCTTAGTACTTGTAGGCTCAACATTAGTATTTGATGTCGATATGCAAATGGGAGTTCTTTTCACTTTAGCATTTATGTTTGTATTTTTCCTCATTCAAAACATTATGACTGCAGATGAGTTTA
>CAZUPJ010000300.1:0-1989 GCA_964622185.1 uncultured Treponemataceae bacterium | reverse complement strand
GACGTGTTTAGGAAAAATGGATTTTTATCTATTCATTTACGGACAAAAGAATGACGCAAGATAAAATAGCATTTGTCACTTGTTTTTGTATATGGGCTCTTATTTTACTTTTTATTTTAGTGCTTCCTGTGCCCAAAATAGATGAATCAATTAAAGAATTTGGGGAAACAGTTATACATTTAGAACCATTTTCGCAAGTTGATTCTTCAAATGTAGTTTCTGAAAATACTAGTGTTGAAGAACTATTGCCTGAGACACAAACCATGCCACAAGTAATAGAAAGCGTAGAAGAATCAGCCACCATTCAAGCAGTAACTCAAGAAGCTACCCCAGAAACTAATCATGTACAGGCAATTGCTCAAAATCAAGAAAGCATAGCTACATCTGTAGTTCAAGCTAATCCTGAACCTAGAAGAGCACAAGCTCTTACAAAAAGTATAGAAGAGCTTATTGCAGAACAAACTGCACGTACATCAACTAGTCAAGCTCAATGGTCAGATGATGTTTTTGGCGAAAGCTCTACTGTAATGTCTACAACGCAACAAACAAATATAGCTGCGACTTCACAGAGTACATCTACTTTGTCAGGTTCTGCAGCTCAATCCAGCTCTCGTGAAATTATTGAAAGTTCAGTTGTTTCCCAGGGAGAAACTGCTCGTAGCCCAAATACAAATTCCACCGCATCGGAAGAAACGCTTAGGGCTTTATCCAGTATTTCAAGTACTCCAAGCACAAGTACCTTTCCTGGAAACAATTTTAGCGAAACTGCAAACACTACTCCCGAACATTCATCTAATAATATATCAGGTGGCTATGACATTGCATTTACAGATGGGCAATCGAGACGCCTTTTATATCCTGAAAATCCAACGTTAATAATTTCATCTGAAAACAAAAAACTTATTCAATCATCCAGGAATGTTCGCGTAAGTTTTGATGTACTTAAAGATGGAACTGTTGGCCTTTCAAGCATTGTTTTCACCCCTTCTGCTCTTATTCCATTAGAAATTCAATCGGAATTACGGTCTCAAATTGCACAATGGCGCTTTGAAAAGGGTGAAAGTACTGGACAAGCAACGTTTATTTATAGTATAGTGATTGAGTAATAAAATAGCGAAAAGTAGCGACATTCGAAAAACAGGAACAAAATGAAAGATATTAAAGCGGTTGCTTTTGACATTGACGGAACACTCTATCCCAATCGGCGATTATATTGGCATGTTTTGCCAATACTACTCAAAGATGTAAAATTTGTTATTCATTATAACAGAGTTCGTCATGCACTTCACAAAACAGCTGTGTTGCCAGACCTGTTTGAATACCAAGCACGTTTACTCGCCGAATACATGGGGATTTCTATTCATGAAGCGCATTGTAAAATTTATGCATATGTATACGGTGGCTTAGTTTCTTGTTTTAAGAAAATTCGCCCTTTCGATGGTGTAGAAGAGACGATGCTTGCTTTTAAAGAAGCTGGATTAAAATTAGCAGTTCTTTCTGACTTTCCGCCTGAGCAAAAAGGTGATATATGGGGTTTAAAAAAGTATTTTGATGTAATTTTAGGATCCGAAGAGTGTGGGGCTTTAAAGCCGTCTCCGTATCCCTTTGGAATACTTGCCCAAAAACTGGAGTTAAAACCACATGAGATCCTCTATGTTGGAAACAGTGTAAGATTCGATATAGTAGGTGCCCATAATGCAGGCATGAAAACGGCCTTTGTTATGCCTCTTTGGCGGAATTTATTCAATAAAAAGCTAAGAAAAGCAGATATTTCGTTCAAAACCTATCGCCAATTACGTGAATTTGTGTTACAATAGTAGTGTATGAGTCTAGCGTTTTTTAAAAACAATCGACTTATGATGATAATCTAAATTCATTGGGTGGGAATACGATGATTGGTGATATAGTTGTAGTAGTGATATGTCTTGGGCTTGTTCTTCTTTTTCGAGAAATTGATAAGCAAAATCGTTCATTAGAAAAAATAAAAAA
>CAZUPJ010000299.1:0-1998 GCA_964622185.1 uncultured Treponemataceae bacterium | reverse complement strand
ATTCTACATCTTCTAAATGCACAAGGGAAACACCATCTTTATATATGCAGCTTTTATCTGTATTTGGCACATATCTATTTTCAATACTAACAATTTCTGTTCTTACAGAATCTTTATTTCCTAATGTAAACGACATATTGTTTTCAATTGCAAACTTAGCTTTTAGCTGTTTTTCACTTTCATTTTTTATAATGTATTGGACAAGTATTCCATTTTCGTTTAGATTATAATTTTTTTTAAGTAGTACAGGGATTTTATCGTCTCCCCATAAACAATTTGCTTGTAATCGGATATTACTTCTTGATCGATTAAAAAATACTTCTGAATACTCAATTGTTGGAAACTTTGTTGCAGAATTTACCTTACCAACACTTAACTTGTTAAAGTCACTTTTAGAAAGTAGGTGATCAACAAACATTTTTTTTTGGTATGAATCAGCTATTTTATCAATCTTCTGTAATCTTTTGCTGGCAAGGCAATAATTTGTAGCTGTGTCTATTATGTCTAACTCAAAAAGTATTCCACCTTTCTGGGTAATAAAAGCATTGAAAGATTTGAACGAACACAAATAATCTTTGTTTCCATCATGGGTAAAATCGAAAGAGCTGGTGTTTTCTCTAAAATCGATTGACTCTCGAATAAGTTTTTCTGCTTCCAAAAGGCTTTTGTACGCATTTGTTCTGAGTCGTTTATCCCTAACACCACCTTTTCCAGTAAAAATATATGCAGAAAAATTTTGTGCCTCAAATAAAAGCTCTCTTGCAGCTTTTTTACGCGCTTTATCCCCTCTGCAAGTACTTACTAAGGTACTTGTATATATCATTCTGGAGTATAAAGCTAGAGACTCAGGATACACCGATAAAAAATCTCTTACCGTTGTTGAAACATTACTTGTTAATACACTTGTGTGCGAAACAAAAGGTTCTGTTGCCCAAATGGCAATATCAGAACGACACCCAGCAGGAATATATGATTTTTGTCGTATCGGTTCTCTTTTCAAGTACTCATGTGGTAATTGAAAGTTTACTTCGGAATCATTTTTTATTAGTGTTACGAAGCTATCAAACCATCTAGCAGATATAAGATTCAAAAAAGAATCTACGGAGAAAAAACCAGCAAATACGCTAGACGTTTCTGCTTGTTGTATATTATGCAAAAATTTTAAATAGTCTTCAGGAGATTGCTTGCTATGAGGAAGACAATCTTGATGAAGTGGAATTACGGTAAGTGTTCTCCCTAGTTCTTCAACTATGTGTGGAACAAAAGAAGAAAGGGGGGTTAGCTGTCTTTGTGGAATAAGTCTAGAATCTAAAAAAGTATATTCCATTGCACATGTATTAAATGACGATATTAAAGAAGGATCCCAAATACTCTCATTTAAGAAAACTCCTCTAGGTTTTTTTCCACATAATTTTCTAATTAATGTGGTTAGATTTTCAATTTGTGTAACTCTATCTGCAGGCAAAATAAGTGGGAACACAGGTTCAAAGTAACCGCCCCCCAAAAGTTCAATTTGTCCTTTGTCAAGAAGTTCTGAAAGAATTGTAATAACTTCGGGGTGATTATCACGTAACCACTCTAATACAACTCCTGGAATAAAGAGCATCATTCTAATGCTTGCATTTGCACATAAAAATGAGAATATTTTTTTGTATTTACTTTGGTAAAGCTCTTTTATATTATGGGCAATTTGTGCTCCATCATTTGAAAAGTTTAATCCAAAACATAAGTTTATTAAATTCATCAGTATACCTATAATACACTATTCTGTAATTTTATTAAAGTAAAATTGCAGATTTTTTTATAAATTTTTGTTAATTAAAAAAATTTATACTCAACCAAGACGTATTCCATCCATATAATCCCAGTATTACACATGACATTGCAATTAGGATAAGGGTAATTGTGTCAAAACTTGGAGCAATAACTACAGATGAATTCTTTATAATTATACTGTGCATAAGTAACAATAATAGATAAAAAGAGACAACAGCTGTT
>CAZUPJ010000298.1:0-2006 GCA_964622185.1 uncultured Treponemataceae bacterium | reverse complement strand
CAACTTGTATGAGTATGCTTCGAGCGAGACTATACGAATACTACAGAGCAGAAAAGGAAAAAGAAAATTCAAAGTTTGCTCAAGAAAAAAAAGACATAGCATGGGGAAGTCAAATTCGCTCTTATGTATTTCAACCATATACAATGGTAAAGGATCTTAGAACGCGCTACGAAACAGGAAATATACAAGCTGTAATGGATGGTGCAATAGATCAATTCATTGAGTCGTTTTTAGCCGCAAAATGGAAAGGTTTGCCTATGGGAGATGACGAGGAATGATTTCCTTCTCTTCTAGAAATTTGCATAAAATATTTTTTGTTTTTTCGTTCTTACTGGGTACACTTGGCTATCTTTATGCAGAAGAAGATGAGGCGTGGATTTTTGCTGCTGCTGAATTTGAGTCAAATATTGAAGAAGATAAAACAGCAAAGCTAATACCACAATATATTTTGCAAAATTTTCCTAAATCTTTAATTCGTACTGTAACACCTGATGAGCAATATAGACAAGCTATGATGCTTATAGATGATGAAATTAGAAATCTGTATGAAGATTTGCAAAGTACTGTACTTGAAAAAGATTCTTTGGTATTAAATTGGACAAATAATGCAGACTATGAAGAAGATTATGAAAAAAAAGAGATAGAAATAGAAGACATATATTCTAATATACAAGATAAAAACGATGAAAAAAGCTTGTTATCATCAGATACTTATTTACCGGTTGAAAAAAATATTGCCTTATGGAATGATAATGCAGAATCTTTATATGAGTTAAAAGAAAATATGTCTTTTTTTTATCCCACCAATATTAATGGACTTATTACAGGAAATATTACTCATACTGGTTCTTTTATGTATGTTGAAATACAATTAACATTATATCCTGGGGCCGTAATCGAAATAGAAATTACAGATGCAGATGAAGATACCGCAATACAAGGTATTGCCAAGAGAGTTTCTGAAAAAATATATACATCTCTTTCCAATAAAACTGAAACCGAAATCGTGTTTTCAATTGAACCACAAGAAGCTAACGAGAATTCTATTATTCATATAAACGGTCAACTCATAAAATCTAGTGGCAGCAACATGAATACTTTTGCAAGTGTTCGTCTTCCAATCGGTGTATATGAGTTTTATATTGAATGCCCTGGCTATGAAGGGCTTTCAGTTACACATTCATTTACGGAAGAAGAAGTTTACAACGTAGATATTAACTTAAAAAAAGAAGAAACAACCTCAATTGCATTTTCTATTCCCGCTGCGAATGGTTCGCTTTTTATCAATACACAAAAAATGACACAAGATGTTTTACCTCCTGATGATTCACAAACGCAAAACGAAATAGAAGTTCAAACAGATGCTATGACCAGTATAGCTACAGATGGTATTGTAACAATAAATGACTTACCGGCATTGGGGGAATTTGTAAGTACTGATGGCATTGTTACGTGGTTTCTTCTTGATGTTGAAGATGAAAGGATTCTTCAAAATCTTGACGCACATAGCTTTACATTAAAGCCTGAAACAAAAAATTACTCAGAAATCATTGAACGAAATCGAAAAAGAATGTATAATTCATATGCAGCTCTTATTGTTTCTCTTCCGCTGTATTTTATTTCATATGGGCAACATCTCAATGAGTACAATTCGTGGGCTACATTGCAAACAAATGATGATAAGCTAAAGAATTGGGAACTTGCCAGAGATATATCAATGGGAGTATCAATTGGGTTAGGGATAAATTTTTTAACACAGCTGGGAATTTACATATATTCGGTAAATGCAATTTTGCCAGAAGAAGTTACACCTGGTAAATAAACAATGAGGATGGAATAGATGGCACAAATGAACTTTGCACAAAAATTAAAATCTCTTTTTACAGGTAGTGCAAGCGCCAACGAAGATTTTTTTGAAGAACTCGCCGACACACTTGTGGAAGGAGATGTTGGGGCAAAAATGGCTTTTGAAATAGTTGATGAGCTTGAAAAAATATGCAATAAGA
>CAZUPJ010000297.1:0-2016 GCA_964622185.1 uncultured Treponemataceae bacterium | reverse complement strand
GCGAAGAGTCATGCCCAGTAGATGCAATTTCAAAAAATGAGCAAGGCAAAGAAGTGATTGATTATGACAAATGTATCTTTTGTGGAAATTGCATGCGAGAATGCCCTTTTGGTGCAATGATGGATAAAGGCCAACTTGTAGATGTAATTAAGCATATTATGAACAAGAAAAAAGTTGTTGCAATGTATGCTCCTGCGGTTGCAGCACAATTTAGAGCAGCTCCAGGACAATTAGAATCGGCATTATGTGCTTCTGGGTTTAGCCGAGTATGGGAAGTTGCTATTGGTGCAGATATTACAGCCGATAAAGAAGCAGCAGAGTTTGAGGAAAGAATGGAGCATGGGCATAAACTTATGACTACATCATGTTGTCCAGCGTATGTCCGGGCAGTTCAATTACATGTACCAGAGCTAAAACCTTGCGTTTCTGACACTGCAACACCAATGCATTATACTGCTGAATTGGCAAAAAAGGCTGATCCTGAGTGTATTACTGTTTTTATTGGTCCGTGTTTGGCAAAACGAAGAGAAGGTATGGATGACGACCTCGTTGATTATGTACTTTCTGTCGAGGAAATGGGTGCTTTTTTTATTGCGAAGGAAATTGAGATAGGGAAAGTTGAATCAGCTCCAGGATCTATTATTCCCACTGCTTCAGGAAGAAATTTTGCTGTAACTGGTGGAGTAGCAGAAGCAGTTCGTATTCGTTTACAACACCCTGAAAAACTAAAGCCAGCCGTAATCAACGGATTAGATAAAGCAGGTATGAAACTCTTGGCTAATTATGGAAAAATACAGGCAGGAGCAACACCAGCAACCGAAGACACGCCAAACCTTGTTGAAGTTATGGCATGTGAAGGAGGCTGTGTTGGAGGTCCTTCTGTAATTTCTAATACAAAAGTTGCAAACATTCAATTAAAAAAATATGTTAGTGAAGGTGCTATAGACAAATAAAAATGCATTTATAGAGCAGAAAAGCGGCAAAGGAGTCTATCTTTGCCGCTTTTTTTACATCTCAAACTCGTCACCGAGGTATATTTTTCGCGCGATTTCAGACTCTAAAATATCTTCTTGCGTTCCGTGCACTAAAATTTCACCTTGATTAATAATAATCGCATGGTCGGTAATATCAAGTGTTGCCCGTACATTGTGATCAGTTATAAGCACTCCAATATTTTTTTCAGATAAAAATCCAACGACCTCTTTTATATCAGAAACTGCAATGGGGTCAATTCCCGCAAAAGGTTCATCTAAAAGCAAAAACTTAGGATCTGTCGCTAAGGCTCGAGCAATTTCAGTTCTCCGCCTCTCCCCTCCTGACAAGGTATACGCCATTTGCTTTCTAAGACGTTTTATTGAAAAATCATCCAAAAGCCGTTCTAAAAGAGAATGTTTTGCATCTATATTTAAATCTTGCCTACTCTCAATTATAGCCCAAATATTTTGCTCTACCGTGAGCTTGCGAAAAACAGATGTTTCTTGTGGTAAGTATGAAATACCTAACCGAGAACGTTTATACATAGGAAGGGAGGTAATACACGTATCATCTAAAAACACCTCGCCCTGCGTAGGCTTATAAAAACCTACGATCATATAAAATGTGGTTGTTTTTCCTGCACCATTAGGTCCCAAAAGCCCAACAACTTTTCCTCGTTCCATAGAAAATTCAACACCCTTAACCACTTCTTTTTTTCCAAATTTTTTATATAAGCTTGTAACACGTAATTCACTCATTTTTGATACCCTTACTATTTATCGAAAATTTCGCTTTCCTCAATAATTTCTACAACCGCATCAGACTCCATATCTTCTGTGATCGACATATCCGCACTTTCATCCTCAGGTGAATTACCTTGAACATCAATATCTGAATTTGCATCAGAGATTGTTTCGCTATTTTCATCATCATCTTCTGTGTCTGTTACAGTACCTTGTACGCTACCAATGAGCGTAATTTCCTCGGTATCTAAGTTAAACACAATTTCATGAGATTGAAAAACATCCTCGCCCTGCGTAA
>CAZUPJ010000296.1:0-2017 GCA_964622185.1 uncultured Treponemataceae bacterium | reverse complement strand
GCTTCATTGTCAGTGGTAACAGAATCGCCTAATGCTACTATGGCAGCGTCAAGATCTGCACGTGCAATAATGCTCATTCCGCCTGAAAGATCAAGCCCAAGTTTTACTGCACTATTGTATGTTTCTTTTGCATCAAGTATTTCATTTCTGTATCTGTCTTCAATAACAGTTCTTACTTGTGCTTCGCTTGAAAAGGCGAGAAGAGTATCTCTAACTGACATAGGAGATGCTACTTCCATATCGCGTGTTTTATATAAATCTCTTGCTTCTTTTTCTAGATAGGCAAATTCTTCAGGTAAAGTTGCTGAAGAATTCTCTTGTTGCATGTCCATGAGCATGTTTAAATCATTTGTTGCCATGGCATTTGAATAGTCTTTGATTTTCTCGAGTGAACTTAAGGCGAGTGTTTGTAATTCCTTTGGGGTACCAGTGTACCACGTAATTGAGGGCATTAAAAACACAATGCATAAAGCTATTACCACAACGAGAAGAAGTAATCTGCTTCTTTTATTCATGTGTATAACTCCAAAATATAAAAATCGTTTACTCTTTGAGAGGAGTAAACGATTTTTTCTGTATAGATTTTATTTTTCGGTTTCTGCTTCTGCTGCTTCTGTAGATGGAGCTTCTTCAACCTTTTTTGTAGCAGGTTTATCTTCTTTTTTTGTTTTTCCTGCTTTTTCTGTAGTGTTTTCGTTTATAACTGTTGCAATAGCAGATCGACTGAATTCAATCTTTGCATTGTCGTCTACTTTTACAATAACAGATTGTTCTTTTGTAGAACTTACAACACCATGTATACCACCGATGGTAACAACTTTATCGCCTTTTTTTAAGGCCTCAATCATTTTTTTTGTTTCTTTTTGCTTTTTGTTTTGAGGACGAATCATAAAAAAGTAAAAAATAACGAAAATAAGCACAATTGGAGCCATCGAAACTAACAATGAGGGCTCTTGTGCTGCTGTTTGCAGTATAGATACTACGTTCATAAGGGTAACCTTCCTTTCCTTAACTAATTTAACTAAATTTTCACAACTGGGAGACACCCATTTGTGTTAAAACAGGATAGCATAAAAGTGAGTAATCAGTCAATACAAGGATTATGTAATTGAACTTATTGTAGCAAATTAGTAAGCTCTTCATTTTTGCTGAGAGCATCCAAGTTAGATGGATTCAAGGCAATAACTTGCTTTAGGTAGTATTGAGCCTTGCTGTAGTCTTTGCGTTCAAAATAGTACTCGTATAAACCGAATAATGAATATTCATTTCGAGGATTTGCTGTAAGACTGGTGCGAAGGTCAGACAGTACTTGTGTATCAGTAGTTTGGAGTCGACTTCGCTCAAAATATAAAATACTTTTTATACTGCCCGTAGCAGAGGGTAAAAGGTTTTCAATGAGGCTTTTGGCTTCATCGTTACGACCTTCTGCTATAAGTAGACGAATAGACCATTGCTGGGTTTTTTCATCAGAAGTATTTGAATAATAAATGGTATTCATGATATTTCGAGCTTCTGTTAGTAGGTTAAGTGCAATACAAATTTCAATGTGCTGTAGTGCAGTTTCGAGAGACATATCTTCTTGAGTCATAATAAAGCTGCTTGCCTCATAGGCTTCCTCCCAGTCTTGCTGTGAAATAGACTCTTTTATCCAAATTTCTAAGGCGGCAACATTTTCAGAGTCTTGTTCGAGTATTTTTGTTAGTAGATCTTTTGCAGAGCTTCCTAAAATTCGTTGGCCGCTTTCTGAAGATAAGTTTGCTGCAAGTAATAAAACATCATTGTCGCTTGGGTACAATGTTAAGGCTTCTTGAATTGTACGCACTGCAGCGGGAATATTTCTGTTCCATGTACTTTGCAGCTTTGCACGTAAAATAAGATAATCCTTATCCTGTGCGTCAGTACGTGAGTAAACATCAAGTAAACTTGATACATCAAAGTAATCTTCTAGTTCAAATAGAACTTTGGCCCTAAATAGAATGAGTGATGAGTTGGATGGTTCAAATCTCAAACTTTGTGC
>CAZUPJ010000295.1:0-2031 GCA_964622185.1 uncultured Treponemataceae bacterium | reverse complement strand
TAATTCTTGAAGGTGTCTATATTGCTTCCACTCCTATTAGTGGAACACCATGGCAGTTTGTCAGCTTTGGTCCAGCTTCTGATTTATATGTAGAGTTAAACCAACTTATATTAATTACAGTAATCCTTTCAATATGTGGCATTATTGCTGCAAGTGTTTTTTTAGCATTATTTAGTAAAAAAATTAGTAGTCCTTTTAAGATGTTAGCAAATGATTGTGATATAGTTGCCTCAGGTGATTTTACTCGAGAACCTAAAGATTTTACTACAATAGAAGCTCAAATTATTTCTGACGGAATAAAAAAAATAAATGCAAACATTTCAGATCTTGTAAAAAATATGAATACATCTGTCCATGAAATTCATTCAATAAACAATGAATTAACACTTTCGACCAGTATGGCTCTCTCTAGCGTGCAAAAGGTTGATACTTCGGCATCAACAATTAAAAATGGCATTGAAGAAAGTTTACAAACTACAACCAATTCAGTTATAGAAATAGAATCAGCAATAACAATGCTACAAAATCAACTAGAAAAGCAATCAACAAGTATTGCAGATTCAGCAAGTGCAACACGACAAATGACTGAAAACATCAATTCGATAGACCAAAACACTTCTGCAATGAGCGATTATGTTACAAAACTTGCTAAAAACTTAGAAGAAGAACACGACTTTATTCACGAGTCTGCAGAAGAACTACACAAAGTTGAAAGTGCATCTGCATCACTCATTGAAATAAATGACCTTATTTCAGAGATTGCTGCACAAACAAACTTACTTGCTATGAATGCTGCAATTGAAGCAGCCCATGCAGGAGATTCAGGAAAAGGATTTGCGGTAGTTTCAGACGAAATTCGAAAACTTGCAGAAACAACATCTACTCAGTCAAAAAATGCAAGCAGCGTTATTGCAGCAATAAAGTCGCATATACAAAATGTTGTAGAGCTGTCAGAAAAAATAACGCAAGCAGCAGAAACTACTTCACAAGTAATTGATACGGTATCTCAAATATCACATGAAGTAAAAAGTGCAATAACAGAACAAGCAACAGGTTCTAAACAGGTATTTAATAGTGTTTTCGAAATAGACCAGTCTTCAACAGAAATTCGAAATGAGGCTGATGCTATTTTACAAAATACGAATAAAGCTCAAACAGCCACAGGCTCATCAACTGAAAATGTTATTTCACTTATTAAAAAAATACAAGCAGATATACGAGATATTACGGCATCTTCAAACACTGTTGTTACTGGGGTAAACAAAGCATCAGATAGCATAGAAGGATTAACAAAAGCAGTTTCACAGTTCAAAATTAATGAGAATTAAAGTTTAAAAGGAGATGTTATGGCAACAATACAAGAAGTAGTTCAGGGACAAAGAGCTTTTTTTCATACTAGAGCAACATATGATATTAACTTTCGTATTCTACAATTAGAAGCCTTAAAAACGGCTATAGAAAGCTCTGAAGACGAAATTTTTGAAGCCTTAAAATTAGATTTACACAAACATCCATTTGAAACCTATGTTGCAGAAATTAATATTGTACTTGATGAAATAAAATACATGTTAAAAAACATGAAAAAATTTTTTAAGCCTAAATGGGTACCTACATCACTTTTGCATTTTCCATCAGTAAGCAAAATATATAAAGACCCTTACGGAGTAGTATTAGCTATGGCACCTTGGAATTACCCTTTTCAGCTTTCACTTGTTCCGGTAGTTGGTGCTATTGCCTGCGGTAACTGTGTTGTATTAAAACCTGCAAACTATGCGTCCCATACATCGAAAGTTATTGCAAAAATAATTGCAGATACCTTTGACCCAAGTTTTATTACAACAGTTCAAGGCGACAGAAATGTAAACAAAGAACTTTTAGACCAGCAATTTGACCACATTTTTTTTACTGGTAGCCCTGAGATTGCTAAAACAGTTATGGAAAAAGCTTCTAAGCACCTTACCCCTGTTACGCTTGAGCTTGGCGGAAAAAGCCCTTGTATTGTTGAAAAAAGTGCAAACATAGATTTGGCTG
>CAZUPJ010000294.1:0-2064 GCA_964622185.1 uncultured Treponemataceae bacterium | reverse complement strand
GTAATGCTTGGTATAGCCTTGATGGTTCTGAAAATGATGTAATTATTTCAACACGTATTCGCCTTGCACGAAATTTGCTTAATTATCCCTTTCCTTCAAGATTTTCGCATGATGATGGAATGCGTGTGCAAGCACTTGTCTTTGATGCTTTTTCTAAAATTGAACATGCAGAGCACTACCAAGCACTAAGTGTAAAAAAAATGGACTCAATTGGTCAAAAAATTCTTTTAGAGAGGGGTGCACTCTGTGCAGAGCATATTCAGAGTCCAGTTTCAGGCATAGTTCTAAGAACAGATGGAAGTCTTATTTGTAATGTAAATGTAGATGATCATCTTCAGATTGCTGCTTTTTGTTCTGGGTTTGATGCAGATTATGTTTATAATACGGCTAAATCAGTTGATTCAGAGTTACAGAACATACTTCAAATAGCAGCATCAATTGATTTTGGGTACCTTACTTGTAAATTAGAAAATGTGGGTACAGGTATAAAAATTTCGGTTTTTGCTCATTTGCCATCACTTTCACTTTTGGATACGGCTGAAAATGGATTAGGAACACTTTTTTCAAGTATTGAAATGCAAGGTTATTCTGTTACTCCTGCCTTCGGCTTATTTATACATGAAAACGACACATTTACCTCAGCATTGGGAAACTGCTATCAAATCAGTACAACTGCATACAGTAACGGTAGCGAAATAGACCAAATTAATTCTTTTTGCTCTGTTGTAAAGCAAGTTATAGATTCAGAGAGATTGCAAAGAATAAAAATCTGTGACACAAAACCAACTGTCCTAAGAGATTCTGTGTATAAAGCCTTAGTAACAGCAAAATATGCGAGGCTATTGTCTGAGAGAGAATGCTTGGAATTGTTGTTTAGAATAAAATGGGGAAAAGATGCTGAAATATTATCAGGCGTTGATGATTTTCAATTGTCAAGCCTTTTGTATAGAATTCGAGAAGGTCATATTTCCTTTATAAGCCAAGCAGAACGTTTTAAATTTGCAAAAGATGTAAACACATATGAGCTACAAATAAAAAGATTACGAGCTTTAATTATGCAAGAAGCAGTTGAGAATATTCAGATACTTTCGTAACTATTTGACTTGTAGGGTGTTTATTAAGTAAGCGACGATTAGATAATTTTCTATATAATTATGTTACAGCCACATCGCTCCGCTACGTTACTTGCCTTCGGCAGAAGAGCTAAAAATCTCTTTTGTGGATTTTAGCTATGTCGAATTCTCATCTAGGAGTTAATATGATTAAAGGGCTTTCTCCGAGAGCACAAAAAATACTCATGGTTCTTGCACAAGAAGAAGCAAAAAGTGCAGGGGCAGAACAACTCCTTCCTGAGCATTTACTACTTTCTTTAGTAAAAAGTAAAGACTGCATGGGCTACGCAGTATTACAATATTTAAAAATTAATGTTCCCTCTTTTCAGTTTGCACTTGAAAAAAGTTTACCACAAATTCGATCAAATACAAATTTATCAGAAGTATTACGCTCAAGACGCTTACAAATATTTCTAGATGTTTCGCTTGCAGAATCAAAAGTTCTAAAGCGAGACTATGTTGGCACAGAACACTTTCTTTTGGCCGCTGTAAAAGAAGAGCAAAGTCCAACTAGTAGGTTTTTTAAAATGCTCGGGATTTCTGTACAAGATGTTTCAAGTGCAGTAGAAATTGTTTCAATTCAAGTTATGTCTTCCGCAAGTAAAAATCAAAGTGAAGTTTTTGGTAGTACAAAACCCCCCAAATCTTCCAATTCAACTTCTGCTCAAGCCGTTTCGCTACTCGCAGAACATGGGTGCGATTTAACAGAAAAAGCACGATTGGGCGAACTAGATCCCGTTATTGGGCGAAAAAAAGAAGTTCAAAGAGTTATTCAAGTTTTATCACGTCGAAACAAAAATAACCCAATTTTAATTGGAGAACCGGGAGTAGGGAAAACGGCAATAGCAGAGTTTTTAGCGCAAAGTATTGTCGATGAAAAGGTACCTGAAAATTTAACTCAAAAAAGAATAATAACGCTCGATATTGCGTCTATCATTGCTGGTACAAAGTA
>CAZUPJ010000293.1:0-2083 GCA_964622185.1 uncultured Treponemataceae bacterium | reverse complement strand
TAATGATTGGTGTGCATCTCTGAGCACCAAGTCGGTTAAATGTACTTTAGCCATTTATATCTCCTAATTTAACTGTTTTTTTGCCGTACGGCTGCTGCGATTGCTGCAATTACTGCATTGTTTTGTGCACCTGCAGGAGCAGCTGTTCCTGTTGCACTTTGTTCTTCTTCTTTATCTAGTTTTAATGCTCGTATTAACTTTGAAGAAAGTGAAATACAAATAATTAAAATTACAAGAAAAGAAAAAACAACACCCATACCAAGTAGAGTTAAAATTCCACTCTGACTAAGCATTTCTGTTATTGTCATATAGTAACCTCCTAGGTTAATTTACTAGTCGAGACATTTTACTAAAAATTGCGAACTTATTCAAGCGACAAAATGAGTATACATGTAATTTTTATGTAACAAATTCTAAAAAATTTTACCCGATAGCTTTGCTTAAAACATAACCAATATCTTCTTTTATGGCAAGTGTTCTTTTTGCAAAATCGTTTGGTATATAAAAACTTTCCATATTTAAGCTTATATAAAATGATTTTTCCCACATGGCATTCATTTGCAAAAATGGGTATTTAATAATACCAGGAGTATTCATCCCTACTCCCAACTCTAAAAAGAGCGTTTGAGCATCTTGACAGTTGTTCAAGAAGCTTTCATATCTCTTTGCAGCATTTTTCCAGCCGTCATCTTCAACAAATTTATCATCTTTTCTAAGATTTGTGGTCATGGGTTTACCACATACAGGGCAATACGGAATTAAATCTGATGGTATTTTCATGTCTTTTTGTTCTGCAACCATTTTTTCTACCATTTCTTTATTGTCATAGGTTTTGTCATGACAAGGGACAGAACACTGAAAAAGTCCGTAGTCACCCTGCGTATAAAAAAGCCTTTCTTTATCAAATCCGGTCTTTTGAAACAGATGATCAACATTTGTGGTAAGGACGAAGTAATCGTTATCTTTTAAGAGATTCAATAAATCTTTATGAGGTTTTGCTTCTATTGAGTCGTAGCGATTAATCATAATATGACGGCTAAAATAAGCCCACAGTTCTTCTAAGCTTTCATACGGCTGAAACGCTGCACTATACATATCGCTATAGCCATATACTGTTATAAAATCTTCAAAGTTTTCCGTAAAGCGAGGTCCAGAATAGGTGTGTCCTGAAGCGGTAGAAAATCCTGCCCCAGCACCCACTATAATTTTATCTGCATTATCTATTTTTTCTTTTAGTATAGAAATACTTTCATTAAGATAGCTTTCGCTCATACAAATCCTTGTCTTTATCTAAAAATACATTAAATATTATCCGTAAATCGCTACCGCTTTCTTTTTGCCATTCTTTGACCGTATCAACTGCAAGTTCACAGGCGTCCACATTTGGATAGCCAAACACACCAGTACTTAAACAGCAAAACGCAATTGTTGAAAGTGTTTTATTTGCAGCTTCATTAAGGCACGAAAGATAACAATTGCGCAAATCGTCAATATTTTCATTTGATGGAATTCCCCCTTGTACTATGGGACCAACAGTGTGATAAATAAACTTACTTGGAAGATTGTATGCATCGGTTACTTTTACGTGCCCGTTTGGCTCGCTTGTCCCGCGCATAATTGCATTACAATCTAGTCTAACCTGCACTCCTGCAGCAGAGTGTATTGCATTATCGATACATTTATGTAAGGGCTGAAAACATCCTAAAAGAGCAGAGTTACATGCATTAACAATGGCGTCACTATTAAGCCGTGTAATATCTCCTTGCCAAAGGGCTATGTTATTTTTATAGTCAAATTGTGTAACGTCTACAATGCCTTTTTCGACTGTTTGTGTCCATAAAAAAGAATCTTGTAGTTTTAGAAATTCATCTGAAAGTGGTTGGGGCTCTCGGAGGTTGCATAGTGCTTGAAAAACATTGCATCTATTTTCATACAAGGCATCGTAGTCAGATATTTTACTTTGTTCTAAAAGTAACGTGTCTAGAAGTGCATTGAGCACCGTGTTTTTTTCATCTGAGGTTGTTAAAACTTGAGGTCGTACCATACTTTAAATATACTACGAAATGATGAATAAAGCTAGTGG
>CAZUPJ010000292.1:0-2106 GCA_964622185.1 uncultured Treponemataceae bacterium | reverse complement strand
TAATTCCAACTTTAATCATGATTCTTATCTCCTATAGGAATAAATAAATTTATACCTAAAAGATACTTAAAAAGTGCAAAAAAGTCAAGTATGTAAAAATAGGCACTTTTAAATAGTACCCTACATACTCTGCCTAAGAGGCAGCACTAAATAAGTGAACGAGTCCGTGCCACTTTTTTTACTGCAAATTTAATAACACAAGCAAATAGACTTGTTATTGAATTCTGTTTTTTCTAGTGCTTCTGCTAAAAACCAAGCAACATCTTGTCTCGAAATATTACTTCCACCTTTTGGGACTGAGTCATCTGATGTACGAAAAGACTTTGTCATTTCACCATCCACTAGAGAAAGTGGGCGTACAATTAGATACGTAAAACCACTATTTATTAGAGCTTCCGCTGCAACTTTGTGATCTGCTATGGCATTCTTAAAGAATAATGCTACAAATAATTTTGCTATTATACCTGGCATTTCGTTGTGAATACCAGCAGAACTCATTAGATACATAGAACTTACGCCACATTCTTTCATAGCTCCCACTATATTTTTTACCATATCACCTAACAGGGTTGATTTATTATTTGCGTTTCCCCCAAGACAAGATACGACTAAGTCATTCCCTCTAATAATATTTATTAATTCATCTTTGTTAAATAAGTCCGCTGTTTTCACTATGAGATTTTTGTCTTCAAAGTCTATTTTTGAAACGTCGCGAGCAACCGCTGTTACCGTATGCCCTTTTTCAAGTGCAAGCTTTAAGAATATTTTTCCAGTTTGACCTGTAGCCCCAAATAATACAAGGTTCATACTTACCCTCCTAAATTATAGCATTCTATGTTATATCTGCCGTATTACAAAATAGGTTTATTTCAACTTCTACTACAATAATCCTTGTATTTTTTCTTCAACTTCAGCCATATCAGCAGTCGGTTCAAAACGTTCAATGACTACGCCATCTTTATTAATTAAAAACTTCGTAAAGTTCCATTTTATATCAGGCTTTTTTTCATAGTCTGGATCTTGTTCTAAAAGCAAGTTTTTTAAAATAGTATTAAGTTCATGCTTTTCATTATTAAATCCTCCAAAACCTTTTTGTGATTTTAAATAGGTAAACAATGTGTCTTCATTCTCACCATTTACATCAATTTTTGCATACAATTGATACGGCGTGTTAAAATTTAGAGTACAAAATTCTTGTATTTCTTCATTTGTTCCTGGAGCTTGTTCTCCGAATTGGTTGCATGGAAAATCAAGAATTTCTAAACCTTTAGAAGCATATTTTTCATGCAAGTCTCTTAAATCGTTATACTGTGGAGTAAAACCGCATTTAGTGGCAGAGTTTACTATTAGTACTACTTTACCTTTTAATTCAGATAAAGGTTGAACAGAACCATCAGCTTTTGTAACTTCAAAATCATAAATAGACATACTTAATCTCCTAACAATATAAAATACAACAAATGTTGTATTTTATATTATACCATAGGTTCATCGTGTGTGCAACTTTTTTTTAATAAAATACACTTATTATTTTACCTTTTACTTCAACCAAATTGTTATTTGTTAATAAATAAGTAAGATGTAGAAATAAAAAAGTTACTGTTGCAAATAATCTAGCAATTATTACTTATTAATTCTCTTATAGCTTCGATTGCAACCTTTATAGGTGTTTCGGTATCATGGCAAATATTGTTTTCCATACCACGTTTTTGGCGCTCTTGGTTTCCAACCACTAAAAATGTTGAGCCCACTTTAACACGTAAATACGAGGCAACAATAAATAAGGCCGCACTTTCCATTTCAGAAGCCTTGCATCCCATTCTCATCCATGCTTCCCATTTATCCATGAGTTCATAGCTTGCAGGAAGTATTTCAGGGTCGTGCTGGCCATAAAAGGCATCCTTGCATTGAACAACTCCAGCATGATGAGGAACACCAATTTTTTTGGCGGCTGCAACAAGAGCATTTGTTACATCTAAGTCTGCAACAGCAGGATATTCAATAGGGCAATATTCTTTAGAAGTTCCTTCCATTCGAATGGCCCCTGTAGCAATAACAACATCTCCACCTTTTACGTCTAAGTCCATACCGCCACAGGTGCCAACG
>CAZUPJ010000291.1:0-2120 GCA_964622185.1 uncultured Treponemataceae bacterium | reverse complement strand
CAGGGCATAGAACTTTTTTAGGAACCCATAAAATATTACGAAACGGAAAGTTTATACAAATTCATAATCCTAATGAACACTATATTAGCATAGTACATCCTTCAAAGGTCTTTAATCCTTTGCTAGATATTTATGATACAACTACTAAACAGAGAGCAGAATAAAAATAATAACAGCACAGCTATATTGACAACAGGAGGCTAGTATGAATAATGTACCCGAAATAATTGGAAAGTATAAAATAATTGAAGTTGTTGCCCGAGGTGGCATGGGGCTTGTGTATAAAGCAAAACACCCAAATTTAAAGCACCAAGTTATTATAAAAAAGCTCACAATTCGAGGTAATAAGCCTGTATTGGAACGATTTAAAAGAGAAGCCCGTGTTTTGTTAGAATTACAACATGCAAATATTGTAAGAATGTTTGACTACTTTACTGAAGGTTCGTTTCATTATATTGTACTTGAGTTTATTGATGGAATGGCACTTGATAAACTTTTAAAAAAGGCAGAAAAGGTTTCATGGCAAATCGCACTGCTTATTGTCCGAGATTCATGTAAGGCTTTACAATTTGCCCACTCAAAAGGTGTTATACACAGAGATGTAAAGCCTGGTAATATTCTTATTTCTTCTAAAGGTGAAATAAAACTTGCCGACTTTGGCATTGCTTCTTCAGAAAAAGATTCTGAAATTGAAGAAGACATTACGCAAGCTGGTGTAACGCTCGGAACGCCAGCATACATGCCCCCTGAACAATTTGAAGATAGTAAAAATGTTACTGCAAGAGCAGATATTTATGCAATGGGGGTGATGCTTTATGAAATGGTTACAGGTAAAAAGCCGTATAATGCAACTATGGCTCCTGAAACTCTAATACAAATAAAGAAAGGGCAATATACTTTGCCTAATAAGCTCGAGACAAAACTTCCGCTTTCTGTTACCCATATCATAAAAAAAATGATGCATCCAAACGAAAAGATGCGTTATAAAGATGCTAGTGCAGTTTTAAAAGCGGTAAATAAACAGTTGAAGAAATTTGATGTTAGGTCAATTAGAGTTTCAATGGTTAAGCTCATGCTAATGCAAAAATACATAGAGCCAGTTTATATGCCCAAAAACAAAGGTATTCATAAAATAGCTGCTATAGTTTGTGCTTCACTTTTGTTTATTGGAGTAATCTTTTTTTGTTGGAACCAAGGTTTTGTTCATAGGTATTTGTTGCGGGCGTGGTACACACCAGTATCAGTTGTAATTGAAACATCAAAAACTTCTTCAATCAATCCCGATGTGCCGATGACAGCAAGATTTTTTCATAATGACAACGATGAACTTCCTGATGTTGAAGATGGGTTTCGGCTTTTAAGAAAAACTCAAGAAAATGATTCTAGCAGCATTTATGCAACGAAACCATTATATATAATACCAGGCTTATATAGGGTAAAAGTTGTAGTTGGTTCTGATGTATTTTGGAAATCTCTCAAAGTTGATGCTAATGAGCAAGTTGTTGAATTTGATATTTTTACAGCCGAGGAAAGAAATCTTAGTGTTAATACAGTTGCCTATGATATGGAAACTGGTGAAGATATTTCTGCTGTAACCGGTTTTTTTGTTATTTATGGGGATGATTGGGTTCCTATTACCGAGCTTACAAATGGTGAACTAAAAACTGGGAGTATTGTAAAAATTCGAGCCATTTCCGATGGCTATGTAACCGAAAACTATTCTTTATTGATTGACTGGTATCAAGATGAGCTAAGTATTGAAGCGTTGATGCAAAAAGAGTAGAGGCAATGTACAATTTAGAATGTATAATTCACTATCTGAAAAGCACTAGTACTCCTTGACAATAATTTCTCTTCATTATATTCTATTATAACCACCGTAGGTTGTATCTACGGGGTGAAGGATGCTTAAATGAAAGAAGTTAACGAAAAACTTGAAACAATTAGACACAGTGCTGCCCATGTAATGGCAGAGGCTGTCTTAAAGCTGTTTCCTGGATCAAAGGTAGCTATAGGGCCTGCAATAGACACAGGTTTCTATTATGACTTTGAATTATCAAGGGCGATTAAAGAAGACGATTTAGCAGAAATTGAAAAAGAAATGCGCCGCCTTTTAGCTA
>CAZUPJ010000290.1:0-2123 GCA_964622185.1 uncultured Treponemataceae bacterium | reverse complement strand
TTTTTGGATTACAAAGAAAAATAAGCTACAAGAAATAGCTTCTTTTACATATAGAACACCGATTGCAACTTGGAATATTCCTTTTCGTATACTATTTTTTGCAAGTATATGGACTCTATATGAGTGGTATAAATCTTATGGATTTTTAGGATATCCATGGGTTACCATAATTATGACAACTTGGAAGTGGTCACACATTACACAAATTGTTTCCATAACAGGAACATGGGGATTAAGTTTTTTATTTGCTCTTTTTAATGCGGTTATAGCAGAAGGAATACTATGTGCATTCTACATAGTTCCCAAAAAAGTAAAACAATATGTAAGTAATAAAGAAAAGCAAATAAAATTTTCACTACTTCCATCGTATACATGGACAGCCTTGTTTTGCACAACACTTTTTCTATGTACATTAATACAAGGCTCTTACCAAATACACAAAGAACGCATACCCATAAAAAAACTTGATACAGTTATAGTACAAACAAATACTGATTCGTGGTTGACTCGAAATGACGAAGAAGCTATAAAAATAGGGCAAGAACTTACAACCGATGCTATTACAAAATATGGAAAAACCCCTGATATAGTAGTTTGGAGTGAAGCATTACTATCAATGCCCTATCCACATGCATATACCTATTATCAGTCATATCCGAAAGATGCCCCTTTGACAAAATTTATTGCTAAGACAAACGCAGACTTTATTATTGGTGGTCCCACAGAAATAAATCAAGAAGAATATCTGACAACAGGCATACGTCAATACAATAACTCGGCTCAATATTATGATAGCAACGGCTACTGGAGAGGTTTTTACGGAAAAATTCACCTTGTGCCAATGGCAGAAATAATACCTTACGCCGACAGTGAATTTGTACAAAGATTTATGAAAGCTGTTGTGGGGTTTTCAAACGGATGGACACAAGGCGAATCATACACCGTTTTTGATGTTCCAATCGATAATGAAGAAAACGTAACAATCAGTACACCAATATGCTTTGAAGATGCCTTTCCCCATATTTGTAGGGAGCTATTTTTTCAAGGAAGCGAAGCTTTTTATAATATAACAAATGACTCATGGTCGAAAACAGATTCTGCAGAAATTCAACACTTTGTAATTGCCTCTTTTAGATCACAGGAATTTAGAACAACATTACTAAGAAGTACCAATTCAGGATTTTCGGTAGTCCTTGATCCTACAGGAAAAATCATTTATAGCTTACCTTTGTTTGAAGCAACTTCTGGAGGATTTGATGTTCCAATTTTTGAAAGAGAAATTACTCTCTATGCCCTATTAGGAGACTGGCTTCCAAAACTGTTACTTACGATAATGTTATTAATTTATTTTTGTGCCTATATTTTTTACAAAAAAGACACAAGGAAAAATACTGAATATGAGCAAAGTGATGCTTTCAAACGGTTAGTTTGACACTCTAAGCTCTTTTTGTTAAAATAAAAAAACAGTAAACGAATAGGAGAATTTTCAATGACCGAAATGAAACAAAAACATAATCCACTATCTTCAGTATTTACAGCCCTTTTTGCAGCTCTCATTGCAGTTGCAGGGTTTATTTCTATTCCTGTTCCTGGCTCTGTTGTTCCAATTGTTTTACAAAACATGATGCCCGTGCTAGCAGGGAGCTTACTAGGTGGTATTCAAGGTGCTGGTGCTACTGGTTTATTTTTAGTAGCGGGAGCATTAGGCTTGCCTGTTTTTTCAGGAGGGTCAGGTGGTATAGCTCATGTTTTGGGCCCAACTGGTGGATTTTTAATAGGGTACTTTTTTTCAAGTCTTGCAGCAGGGCTTTTTATCGGTAGAGCAAACATAGAAGAAAAAACACCATTTGCTAAAATAGCTATAGGGGCGTTACTTGGATTTATATTAATGTATATTCCAGGCATTCTTCAATTTATGAATATAACAGAAATGACATTGCAAGAATCTTTAGCACTCTGTGTTATCCCCTTTTTACCAGGCGATGCTATTAAGCTAATACTTACCGTTATACTTTCTGTAAAGTTACGCCCCGTTATTGCACGATATTTATCAGTAAAATAATGAATGTTATAACATTACAAAACATACAAAAAGTTTTTCAACCCGATAATTTTGTAGCACT
>CAZUPJ010000289.1:0-2136 GCA_964622185.1 uncultured Treponemataceae bacterium | reverse complement strand
GTTAGGGAAGTGACCGATATTCCTCTTATGGTAAAACTGAGCCCAAATGCTGCAGATATTGTTTCCATTGCTCATGCGGTAAGAGAAGCTGGGGCTGATGCAATAAGTATGGTAAATACGTTTCAAGCAATGTCTATTGATATAGAAGAAGGAAAGCCTCTTTTTAATAACATTAAAGCAGGTCTTTCAGGCCCTGCAATTAGGCCGCTCGCTCTTAGAATGGTGTACGATGTATGTTCTTCGTTTGCAAAACTTCCAAAAGATAAGCAAATACCTGTTGTAGCACTTGGCGGAATAGAAAAATGGCAAGATGCTGTAGAGTTTATTATGGCAGGAGCGAGCGCACTACAAGTAGGGACTGCAACCTTTGCAAACCCATCTTGCATGATTGATATTATTGCGGGGCTAAAAGACTATATGATACGAAAAGATTTTTCAAAAATAGAAGACTTTAGGGGATGTGCACAATAAAAATTATCGCCTATGGATAAATAGACCCAACCTTCTCTACTTCTGCGTTTCGTGCAGCACACCAAGTGCCTTTTATTAAGGCTTTTTGAATATTAATTTCTTTTCCGTTTATTTTATCTAAAAGGTATTCGTATAAAAAGCCTGCAGAAAAGGAATCTCCACAGCCAATTGAATTGACCAAGTTTACAGTTTCTATTGATTGAGAATATCCTTTCCCTTTGTGTGATGCAAGGGTAGAGTCTTTGCCTCGTGTAATAACAATACAGTTTTGAAGTTCTTTACTTTTGTCACAAATGGCTTGCAACAATTCTTCATCATCATTTTCGCATGCCAAACCAAATGTTCCACAAAATTCTTTTGCATTAATTTTAATAATTTCAGGAATGCAAACAGAAAGTACTTCTAACAAATCTTTGCCCCAAAAATCTACTAAAACTGAAAGACCTTGTTTTACTGCTTCTTGGCAAATAGTCACGTTTAAATTCTCTGACCATATTTTGGGTCTGCTTCCTGCAAACACAAGAGCATTTGATGTTGCAAATGATTCAAATAGTGTTGAAAGGAGTTTTTTTTCGGCTGTTCGTATTTCTTCTAGTGAATCAGTGTCTTCTAGGACAGGTTCATCCATTACAAGCTCTGTAACCGTCTTAGAATTGCTTTCAATGATTGTTATACATTCTCGTGTAAAACCAGAAATAGTAATTGGCTTTACCAGTAAATTATCACTTTTTGAAAGGTTTATAAAAATATCTGCATTTTCTTTTCCAATTGGGCAAATAACACTAGAGCAACCTTCTTTTAGTTGATTTAGCACTCTCACAACATTTACGGCTTTTCCTGAAGCATCGAGCCTAAAGTGTTTTGAGCGATTTACTTCTCCTTCTAATATGTTTGTAAAAGTAGCAGTTCGTTGTAACGTTGTAGAGAGGCAAAGTGCTGTTATATGCATTAATTACTCCTAAAAAAAATATAGTGTATATAATTATAGATGGCAATGTTGTTTTATTCAAGTAAAAACTGACAAAATGATAGTATTTTGTCAGTTTTTTTCGGTTGACAAAGGTACATATTTTTAGTAGAATGTACATATATTCTATTTAATCTAATAATCAATTCCGATTCAAGAGAAAGTCTAATTTGAAATCAAATACATATGGAGATAAGTAATGGCAGATAATAATGAAAGCCGTTTCGAGGAAAATTCTGATACTGTAGAAAAGAATTTTCAATCTGATGCATCCCCCGAGCTTTTTGAAAATGTGGATACATCAACTCAAGAAAGTGATGCCCCTGCTAAGGGTTCCAAGAAAAAAATTGTAATTCGTTCAAAAGGAAAAAGAACTCCAACAGATCAAGGTGAGAAAAAACGCAACGAAGGTTTTTCTAATGAATCACAAGGTCGGCGTGGACAAAAAAGCTCAATGCAACGAGTTTCTGCTAAAAGAAGGCAAGATACTAGAACCCAAGAATTACCTATGGAAGATGTCGTTGTTTCTGAAGAAGAAATTCAAAACAATGAGTCCAAACCAAGACTTTCAATAAATGAATTAACAAAAATGGGTATGCATGATCTTAGACGACTTGCAGGAGAATACGGAATTACACCCGATGAACTTGCACCTATGAAAAAGCAAGAAGTTATTTTTGTTGTATTAAAAGCTCACA
>CAZUPJ010000288.1:0-2138 GCA_964622185.1 uncultured Treponemataceae bacterium | reverse complement strand
AACCTCTTGATTTTATAATTGAAATTTTGAGGTAAAACATGTTAGAAAAAATTACTAATACATTTAGTGATATTGTAAAAACTGTAAGCGGTAAATCGACAATAACCGAAAAAAACATTGAAGATTCGGTTGAAAATATTAAAATGGCTCTTTTAGAAGCTGACGTAAACTTGCGTGTAGTACGCCGCTTTGTAAACTCTACCATTGAAGAAGCAAAGGGTGAAAAAGTACTTCGCTCAATAGACCCAGGGCAACAATTTGTAAAACTTGTACATGATAAAATTCTTGCTCTTTTAGGTGACAAAAAAACAGATCTTAATTTAAAAGGTCCTGACACTCAATCGGTTATTCTCTTTTTAGGGCTACAAGGTTCTGGTAAAACAACCTCTGCGGTAAAACTTGCAGCCCGATTAAAAAAAGAAGGTAGAAAACCTCTTTTAGTTGCATGTGACCTTGTTCGCCCAGCTGCTATTGACCAATTGACCGTGATGGCTGAAAAGGCAGACATACCTGTTTATAAAGAAGATATTCAACTACCTGGAAGTGCAAAAGATGCCGTTCGCATTGCCAAGGCATCAAGAGACTATGCCAAAAAGAATGCTTTAGATACAATCATTGTTGATACTGCAGGACGCTTACAAATAGATGACGGCATGATGCAAGAAATTGCAGACATAAAAAAAGCTGTTGGTGCTGATGAAATAATTCTTGTTGCAGACTCGATGACAGGACAAAATGCAGTCGACATTGCAAAAACCTTCGATGAGCACTTAGGCCTTTCAGGGGTAATTCTTACGAAGTTTGACTCAGATGCTCGTGGTGGTGCCGCCCTTTCATTAAAAAGTGTTACCGGAAAGCCAATTTTGTTTATAGGTACTGGTGAAAAAATTGAAGAATTTGAACCATTCCATCCAGAAAGAATTGCAAGCCGTATTTTAGGCATGGGCGATATTGTTTCTTTGGTAGAAAAAGCACAAGAAACTATAGATATAGAAGAGGCAGAAAAACTTCAAAAGAAAATGGCTTCAAATGATTTTACTTTGGACGATATGCTTGACCAATTACAACGAGTAAAAAAAATGGGATCTATGCAATCGCTTATTGAAATGATGCCTGGTCTTGCAGGTCAACTGGGGGATCAAGATATTGACACAAGTGTAATGAAATACCAAGAGGCCATTATTTTATCAATGACAAAAAAAGAGAGAAACAATCACCTCATTATAGGACCAAGCCGCAGAAAACGTATTGCAAAAGGTTCTGGAACTTGCGTAGCCGATGTAAACAAACTTATTAAACAGTTTGAAAAAACTCGTCTTATGATGAAAAAAATGGCTAAAAACAAAGGAATGCAGGCAAAAATGATGGAACAATTTGGTGGCGGGGGAATGTTTTAGATAATTAATAATTAACAATGCGTAATTATTAATTGTTTTATACTTACAAAATTGATAAACGGTTGTGTTTGATACTAAGGTTTATTAAATGCCACAGGATTGGTCATTTTATATCCACAGAAAAGGTGAAAAAACAAGGTATAAAAATAATTTTCTGTGGTATTAAAAAAAGAGAACTGTACATTGATTTTTTTTTCCATACTCGGTACAATACACGCATAAGGAAAAAATAATTGGACAGCTTTGATTTTGGAATGCCTCGACAAGAGCTTTCTTCAAGTACTTATACAGTAACACAACTCACCAATCGCATTAAAGATTTGCTCGAGGGTAATTTTTTTAACGTTGAACTTGAAGGCGAAATATCAAATTATAGACCATCAAGTTCAGGGCATGTGTACTTTGTTATAAAAGATGAAATATCCTCAATTTCCGCAGCTCTTTTCAAGGGGAAGTCGAGATACCTTACCTTTACCCCGAGAGATGGTATGAAAGTGCGTGTAAAAGGTTCTGTTTCAGTGTACGGAGCTCGAGGAACCTATCAAATTATTGTAGACAAAATGGAAGAGCTTGGCACGGGCGATATACTAAAAATGCTTGAGGAGCGAAAACGCATGTTTGCGGCAGAAGGGCTCTTTGATTCAGAACGAAAAACAAACATACCATATTTTTCACCGAGAATAGCCGTTGTTACCAGTCATACGGGAGCTGCCATTCGAGATATACTACAAATTGTAAAAA
>CAZUPJ010000287.1:0-2156 GCA_964622185.1 uncultured Treponemataceae bacterium | reverse complement strand
ATTTTAAAACCATTTGAAGACTTGTAATTATTCGAACCCCGTACTATTATATGCACAAAGTTGCATGTCAGCTCAGTCCTAGAGGACTCGCAAAGCTCGCCTGCGGACTTCCTGACTATGCCTCTTTGCTGCGAATGATTAATTACAAAACGGGGGTTCAAATAAAATTTAGGGAAAGCTGTAATTGATAATGGAATCTATTCACGGTCTTATAAGTTATTACTATCAACCGTGAATAGAATTAATGTATATGAATATTGTAGTTAATATACTAGTTTTTACTATTTTGGAGAAAACATGGCAACGTATTTAATTGCCCATGATTTGGGTACAACTGGAAATAAGGCAACACTTTTTGATACCGATGGAAATCTAATAAAAAGTGTAACACACGCCTATGATACCAATTTTTTTAATGGTACATGGGCGGAGCAAAATCCCGAAGATTGGTGGGATGCTGTTTGCATAACTAATAAAGCACTTTTGGAAGGTATAGATAAAACGAAGGTTGCTGCACTTGCATTTAGTGGGCAAATGATGGGCTGTGTTGTTGTAGATAAAGAAGGTAATCATCTTAGACCTGCTATTATTTGGGCAGACCAACGAAGCCAAGATCAAGAGTCCTATTTGCGCTCACGCATAGATGAAAAAGAGTTTTATAAAATTACAGGGCATAAAATAAGTGCTTCTTATAGTATTGAAAAACTTATGTGGATTCGTGATAACGAAAGTGATGTTTTTGCAAAAACATATAAAATGCTTCAGCCAAAAGACTACGTTATCCAAAAGCTTACAGGCAAATTTGTAACTGATTTTTCAGATGCATCGGGAACAAACTGCTTTGATTTAAACACCTTTAAGTGGTCTGATAAAATTTTAACAACTGCAAATATTGACATAAGTCTTTTACCTGAGGCATGTGAGTCTACCTATGTTGCAGGTGTCATTGATGAAAAAATGGCAACAATAAGTAATCTCCCAGAAGGTACAAAAATTGTAATAGGTGGGGGAGACGGTGTTTGCGCAGCGGTGGGGGCAGGGTCTGTTCGTGAAAACATAGCGTTTAACTACTTGGGCTCATCTTCATGGGTTGCAAACACCACAAAAGAGCCTATTGTAGATAAATCAATGAGAACGTTTAACTGGGCACACTTAGTGCCTGGTTACACAGTTCCTTGTGGAACAATGCAGGCTGCAGCAAACTCATATAACTTTATAAAAGAGTTGTTTTACGATAAGCATGATAATGTATATGAAGAAATGGACAAGGGCATTAAGGAATCTGAAATTGGTGCAAATGGGTTGTTGTACCTACCTTATATTTTAGGTGAAAGAAGCCCCAGATGGAATACAAATGCACGGGGTGCTTTTATTGGTATGAAAATGGAGCATTCTAGGGATGATTTTGCTCGAGCTGGTGTTGAAGGTGTTTTGATGAATCTTTGCATTATTCTTGATATTTTTAGAGAAAGTTCGTCAATTACTTCAATGAATATTATTGGAGGACTTGCTAAGAGCCCTGAGGTGCGAAAACTACTTGCAGATATTTATGGCGTAAAGGTGAATAAACTAAACTATCTTGAAGAAGCAACATCTATGGGAGCTGCCGTTACTGCAGGCGTTGGAGCGGGTGTGTTAGACAGTTTTGATGACATTCAAAAGTTTATAAAAATTGATGATGTTATTGAATATAACAAAGAGAATCATGCAAAATATGATGCGGTAAAAAAAGTATTTGATAAGGCATATTTTGCTTTATTAGAAACATATGAAGACTTAGCGAAGTTATAAAAAAAATTAGGAGAAAAAATGAAAACACTAACCGTAGAACAATTGGCAAAAATGATTGACCACACAATATTAAAGCCATTCGCAACTCACGAAGATTTAAAAGTACATTGTGAAGTGGCAAAAAAATATAACTTTAAAACAGTTGCAATTAACAATGCACCTGTTCCGTTTTGTAAAGAATGTTTGGAAGGAAGCGATGTGCTGTGTGATGCAGCGGTAAGTTTTCCACTTGGTCAATGCACTATTGAAACTAAGGTTTTTGAAACACGCGACATTATAGAAAAAGGGGCAAAGGAAGTTGATTATGTAATCAATATAGGAGAGCTAAAAAGTGGAAACTATGATTACATAGAGGATGAAATGAA
>CAZUPJ010000286.1:1898-2164 GCA_964622185.1 uncultured Treponemataceae bacterium | reverse complement strand
TTATGATTCAATTTTACTTATTATCGATCGTTTGTAATACACTGGCAGGGCTTTTGCTTTTATATTCAAAGCCACTGGCAGAAGACGCACAAGAAGCAGCACTAGCAGGATTACCCTTTTACGAAACAAAAAATTTTCGCCTCATTATTGGTGTACTTACCGCTTTTATAGGGCTTATGAAAATTTTGTCAGTTACCTTAAATGATATTCCAATAATTGGAGATTTATTACCTGCTGCTGTTGGACTTATAGCAGGTGCATGTTTG
>CAZUPJ010000286.1:0-1888 GCA_964622185.1 uncultured Treponemataceae bacterium | reverse complement strand
TAAATGAATTTTATATTTCTAGCTAAAAAGTGGAAATTACACTAAACCCCATATTTGAAAACATCTTTATTAACGGGAGAAAATACCTTGGAATTGCATGTTTAGTTGTAGCAGTTCTTCATTTTATAGTACCACAGGCTCTGTTTTTATAATGAAATATGTAGCAATTATTTTTTCACTCTTATTTATTTTTTCTTGCAACAGAAATACAACTGAATATATTGATATTTCATCAACATTAGGGCTTGCAATGTCTCCTCAGTGGGCTGTAATTACTGAACCATATGCATCATATTTTTCCGATGCAAATGAAAAATCAATAATTAATGAATATGGTCGTGTTGGAGATGTTATTGAAGTTATAGGATCTAAAATAGGCGAAAATGAATTTGTATGGTATAAATTTGAACAGGGGTGGCTTATACAAAACACAGTACAAGTATATGCAAACAAACTACAAGCAGATTTTGCCGCAAAAGAAATACAATAAAAAAGGTGTTATAATTCACGGCCTTCGAAAAACTATAAACACAAAGAGGTACTGAATAAAATCAATACCTCTTTGATAGTTTACAATGTTATAAAGCTTATTTTCCTAATATTTCGCAAGCATTTTCTATCGTAATATTTTCAAATTGTTCTCGTGTTTTAAGATTTTTTAAAGTAAGAACATTTTGACTTGCTTGGTCTTCGTGAATAACTATACCAAACGGAACACCCTTCTTTTCTAACAGTGTGTATTGTTGATTAATTTTTTTATTTTCTGAAAAAACTTCTACTCTAATGCCTTGTTTTCGCATTTTTTCTGCAACTACTTGATAATGAGTAAAAAGGTTTTCATTCATACAAAGAATCTCTGCATCTAAGAAACATACTGTTTCATCTATTTTTCCAATTTGTTCTAAGCCTGCAACAAGGCGATCAAGACCAATTGAAGAACCAATACCTGAAACTTTTTCTTTCATATAAAGACCTGCAAGGTTGTCATAGCGCCCACCTGAGCAAACAGAACCAATACTTGGTAAATCGTTTAAGAATGTTTCATACACTAATCCGGTATAATAATCTAATCCACGAGTTATTGATGGGTCTAACACAAAGATAGAGTCAATGCCAACTGCTACAAGTAAATTATGAATATCCTGTAATCGTTTTACACAAGATTCTACAAGCTCACCCTCGCCCGCCATGCTTCCGATAAGTTTTAAGGTTGAGTCGAAATCTTTATCGCCAGCAATAAAGGTGAGAATATCTTGAGATTTTTTGTTTGAATTTGTAATTTCCTCAAGTTGCTTTATAACTTCGTCTTTTCCAATTTTTGCCAATTTATCAACAATGCGAAGTACATCTTCAGACTGTTCGCTTACTCCGAGCTTTGCAAGAAATGCATTAAAAAGACCACGATGATTTATACGAATAGTTACATTATCTACGCCAATGGCACTTAAAGACGCTTTCATAAGGGCAAGTATTTCAAAATCACTTTGGGCAGAATCTGAGCCAACAATATCAAAGTCGCATTGCACAAACTCACGGTACCGTCCTGCTTGCGGTTTTTCGCCTCGCCATACTTTCGCTATGTGATAGCGCTTAAACGGAAAATACAGTTTATCTTTGTGTTCTGCAATAAAACGTGCAAATGGAACGGTTAAATCAAAGCGAAGGGCTACATCTCGCCCACCATTGTCTTCAAAACGAAATACTTGCTTTTCTGTTTCTCCATCGCTTTTCCTGAGAAGAATTTCAGAATACTCTAGCACAGGGGTATCGATTGGAACAAATCCACGTTGACGAAAAACACCTGTTAATGTTTCAATTAATAATGCTCGTTTCAATTCTGCATTTGGTAAAAAATCGCGAAAACCTTTTAATACTCTGGGTTGAATTA
>CAZUPJ010000285.1:0-2173 GCA_964622185.1 uncultured Treponemataceae bacterium | reverse complement strand
ATAACCCTAAGGCAATTGAAGACTTTAAAAACGGTAAAACAAATGCTGTTGGCTTTTTAATGGGGCAAGTTATGAAGATTTCTAAGGGAAAAGCAGATCCTGCAAGTGCAACAAAGCTTTTAACCGAAGAGCTTCAAAAACGATAGGTTAGCATGAGTATTGATTGGTATTTTAACGAAATAAAAAAACGCTACGGAAATGTAAACCGTGCAAGGGGCGTATATCTTTACACAGAAAAAGGTGTGCGTCTTGTAGACATGTATCTAGATGCTGGTCGCTCAATTATGGGGCGGGGTAACGGTAGCGGAAAATCAATGCTTATGTTTAAAAATGCTATAGCAAAGGGTTTAACATCAAACTTTGAAAGTGGGCGAAAACACAGAGCTACAAAGGCAATTCTTGCATCTCTAAAAGGTTTTAGTTCTGTAGCATTTTTTTCATCTAAAGAGTCTTGTGCCTTTGCATTTTGTAAAGCTTTAGCTTTAGATTTTAACTTTGAAGACATTCATGCAACGAGCATGGATTCTTGGGCTTATAAAAATAACATTCCAATATGGAAGCCGTGGCAAGATGAAAGTAGCGATAATAAACTTTGCTATGTTGTGCCACCTTTTTTACTATCTCAAAATGTACATATCGTGGTAACAAAGGGTAGTGTCGAAATACCATGTGTTGATATAAACATTGCCTCTTGCACCTTTGAGGGCTTGGCAAGAAGTTTTTACGACTTTGAAAAAGAAAAGCCAAATAGAAGCGAAAGTGACTTTTGCATTTTTGATGAAGTGTTAGGCGATTATTTTGAGCGTAAGTCTTGCTATCTTTTTCCAAAAGTAGCAGAAAAAGACTACAAAGACTTTGTACTTCACTGTATTGATAAAGGCTTACTTTTGACCCCTTATTACAATGTACCATCCATTGTGCCGTTTACCGTAAATGCTGGTGACTTAAAAAAACTAACACAAAGCCCGTTTATTGCCGAAAATAAAGTAACCTATTTTTAAAAGGATTTATACTTGGCACAATCAGAAATTATTCTCTATATAATAAAACTCATTCTCGGTGGCGTTGCAGCCTTTTTAGCCATTATGCTTTGGTCAAAAACAAGGGACGTTGCTTGGATGGCTTTAGTTGCAGGAACGGTAACAACGTATGCAAACGTTGTATACGAAATGCTTGTAGGCTTTGGTATTTTGTTTGTTGGAAGTTCTACCCCAGTACAACTTGCAGGCATTCCGCTCACTACACTATTATTTGCAACAATTCCTACTCTGTTTTATATTACTGCCTTTGCACTGATGATTTTGCGAACGAGAAGGTAATATCCCTGTTATTGCACACCGATACTCACTAAATTTTACTCAAAATATTCAGAGAATTTAATACAGTTTTTTGTTCCTTTTATTAAATTCTCTGGCATTGTAATTAAAATGTAAGGGTTTCTTCTACAAGTTCGCCACTTACTGCATCGGTTAGTTTTAGTGTTACGCCAACTGGTTCAACGCCATGTAATACTTGGAGGGCAACAACGTCGGTGTATGATTGTACCATTAAGTAAAATAGTGCATTTGTGGCTCCAAAGGCGTCGGTTACAGTTCCTTCTAAAACAGTTGCATCTTGATTGAATGCAATATCGAGAACAATTTCTGCATTTGCATGTTTAATATTTGTTTTGAAGCTTTCGACATTTTGAGCCAATCGAGCAGAAACTTCTTCTTTTAGTGTTGCCAACGTTGCATCGACTATTGTATACGTAATTGAGCCGTCTTCGTTTTCAACTGATTCGGTTGCTATTTCTGTAAAGTTATAACTTGTTAAAACTTCTTGCGAAAACGTATTTACGGTAATAGCGGTAGTTGGTTCTGCACAACCTGTAAACAGGATTGTTATGGTGGTTAAAACACATAGTGCTAGTTTTTTCATTTTTTTCTCCTCTTGCAATTATCGAAAGCTCTGCATTGGTAATTGCCCGAAGTATTTTAGCATAGACAAGTAATTTATGCAACGGCTTTATATTGGGTATCATTATCTTCTATTAATTGGTATTTTTTCTTCATACACTTTTCATACACTATGTAAAAAGTGTAAAATTTTGCGTATGAAAAAATGCTTGACATAATTTCATTTGTTGAGTATTATTTACTTAGTGATTGTACTGCAGAAACTTGCGAAGCCT
>CAZUPJ010000284.1:0-2193 GCA_964622185.1 uncultured Treponemataceae bacterium | reverse complement strand
CGTGAAATTGTGTTTTGTACTGTAGGGGAGATATACCCATTACACGCTTAAACACTTTTGTAAAATAGCTTTGATCTTCAAATCCACACATAAGTGCTATATCGGTAAGACGATACCTGTCTGTCCAAATAAGCTCGCAGCTTCTTTCAATTCTTATAGTATTTAATACCTGAACAAATGTTGTGCCTGTTTCTTGCTTAAATATACGGCTAAAATATACAGGTGACAAGTATATTTTTTTTGCAACGTCTTCAAGCGAAATTTTTTTATTATAGTTTTCATTAAGATAACTGAGTGTTTTTCTAATGATATGGGCATGTTTTTCTTCAGAATATTTAAACACCGAATCTACTATTTTTTCCATTGTTGTAAAAAGCCACATGCTCATATCTTCAATTGACTTACATTGTTGTATTATTTCAAAATAACTAGAACTCTCCTGCAAGGATTTTTCAACATTTACGCCTGTTTCAATGGCACTTCTATTTATTAGTATAATAAGTTCGTAGACCCGTGCCTTTGTGGTTGTGATATTTCCACCTGCGGCAAAGAAAATGTATCCTAACAGTTCGTTCAAGAGTTTGCGTGCTTCTTGCTTATCGCTTCTAACTACTGCTCGTAAAAGTTCTTTTTCTTTATTATACGGATATGTTGTTTTATTATTTTCAGATTTTAGGCGCATAACATACGGTGTAAGTTGCCCTTGAATAAGTTCACTTTGTTGTACTTTTAACATTCTCTCTACAGAAGATGCATCATTTAAGAATGTTGCAACCATAAATAGTAGCGAAGACAGTGCATTTACTTTTTCGGGATATGCTATAGGAACATCAGTTAACTCTTTTTCAAGTACGGAAATAATATTTTCACTCAAAGAGCGTTCGTCCCGTAAATCGCATTGAATAAAGTCTTGTACTTCCATCATTAAAAAGGGGCCTACCGTTATTTTTGCTTTTGTTCCTTCAATCCCAATAATAGGTGAAACAAAGCAGACTAAGCCCAAAGGACAAAAGTATATGTATTTTCCACCAAAGCGTTCAGCAGATGTCATTCCGTATATGTGAGATTGCACACAGTTCTCTTTTGGTTTACCTGCAATGGTACATAGTTTACAAAAATCGCAGCTATAACCACATGAATAGAGAATGCTTCCTTGTGTGTCAGATACCGTGCATCCTAATCCTGTTGCTTCTGCAAAAGTTTTGGCACAGTTTTCTACGAGGTGTGTATCAAAATCGGAGTGGGTAATAATATCGTCAGGTTTCATGGTGGTAGTATATATTTTTTTGGTACTTTTGTAAAGAAAGTAGAAAAATTACCAAAAAAATATAGTTTTTGCAAGTGGATAGTATTATTTGTGATATTATGTCACAATACATAACGTTAATGATAGCAAGTAAAAAATATAGGAAACTGTTCGCCATCCGTGGCGAAACATAACGCAAGCGTTAGGGATTGTAGTGGCGTCGCAGGCGTTCACACTCGTAGGGAGCGTCGCCCTCGTCGCTCCATTACAGTGTGAATGAAGCCGAAAGGCGGAACCACGAAAAGCCCGACCCGCTTGTGGCGGGGAACGCCCAAACATATTTTTTGAATGGTATCATTCTTAGACATTACAAAGGAGTGAATATGGAACTATTACAAAACATTTCAGCGCTATTACAAAAAGGTAAAGCAAAAGACGTTAAGGAATTGGTACAACAAGCTATTGACCAAGGTATCCCTGTAAAACAAATTTTGGATGAAGGGCTTCTTTCAGGTATGTCAATTATCGGAGAAAAGTTCAAAAATAACGAAGTATTTGTACCTGAAGTTTTAGTTGCTGCTCGTGCTATGAATATGGGTGCTGCTTTATTGAAGCCTCTTTTAACTGAAGCCGGTGTTGAAGCAAACGGTAAAGTATGTATTGGAACCGTTAAAGGTGACCTCCACGATATTGGGAAAAACCTTGTAAAAATGATGATGGAAGGAAAAGGTTTAGAAGTTATTGACCTTGGAACTGATGTTACACCAGAACAATTTGTTGAAACTGCAATTAACGAAAAATGTGATATTATTGCTTGTTCAGCTTTGCTTACAACTACAATGAACGTTATGAAAGACGTAGTAGAAAAAGCAAATGAAGCTGGAATCCGAGATAAAGTAAAAATTATGGTTGGTGGTGCACCTGTTACACAAAACTTCTGTGAACAA
>CAZUPJ010000283.1:0-2199 GCA_964622185.1 uncultured Treponemataceae bacterium | reverse complement strand
GCATTAATACTTCAAAAGAAAAACTTTTTTTCACCCTTTATTGATGCATCACTCTACGCCCTTTCCTCTTTTTCAGAAGTTGAAAGTGTTAAAATTATTTCAGAGTCAAGTACTATCAGCGAAAAGAATTATGGTTCTGTACTTATAGATGCATCTCCTGAAGTCCCAGGTTTTACCGACACAGATTATTTTGAAGAAAAAGCTACCTACATTCAAGTGTATAATCAAGTAAATTCAGCTCAATTTTCACAGTTTCCTTTTGCAGACAAATTTCCACTGTTATATCTAAGCCCCAGTTCAAGTACCCAAATAATTCAAGGGCAAAGTGATACCATTATTTTAGTACAAAGTTTTTCATCGGCTTCTGTCCTTGACATTGGAACTAACGCAATACCAGGATCAATTAACGTATACAGAAATGGAATACGAGAAAGTCTTTTTTCCTACGATTCTAACACAGGAATTGTAACACTTACAAGTGAAGCAGGAACATTTGATACCATACGTATTACATGGACGCAAAATAATGAAACGGCAACAACTGGAAGCTTGGTAGCTGCAGTAGGTTTTGAACGCTTTTTTTCTCCAGAACTAGCCATGAATGCTTCAACGTCAGTATTGTGGCCAATTGTTGAAAAAGATGCTTTTAGTGACAGCAGCTTAGATGCCGGAGGATCTGTAAATGTAGCTTTTGATATTAACTACAAAAAAGATTCCTTAACCATAGACAATACATTACTAAACTCATTTCAAAAAGCAGATGTTACCGACACTTACCGTGTACTTGGAATGGATGGCTCAAACATACAAGAGTATTATCTTTCCTCAGATGCAGCAATAACATTGCCAAACAATTTTGTACCAACACTTAATGCACGCACGGGAGAAACTGTGCCACCGCAACTTAATGCAAATGAAAAAGGAACAAGTGAAGCAGCTATTATCAAAGATACTGCCTTTAGTGGTTATGTTATAAACAACGATTGGAATATTGAAAATTCAAATGGATGGATTGCACAAAGTATTGACTTATCAGACAGTACAACAAACTTACCATCTGCAGAAACATTTAGCATCTACTTAAAACACGACACTTTACCTTCAAACTACTCTGTATATCTGCAACTAGGCGTAAGTTCAGATGAAGAAGAACTCTTTGAACAACAAGCAGAAATCCCAACATGGGAACTAACATCAACAAGTATAAACTCAGATGTTCAGAAACACTTTAACACAACAAACGAAAACTGGCAAAAAGTAACCGTAAAACTAAAAAATGAAGACAGAGCAAAACTTGCCATACACCAAAATGCAAGAATAATCATTGTGGGCTCAAACGGTTCTACAGCAAAACAAGGCACATTACAAATTGGTCCGTTTGAAATTTTAGGGTCGGCTTTTTCATTACAAGGGGAAGGATTGGAAGGTGAAGAAGTTTGGCAAGTGCAAAGTGGAAAAGCTGAAAACAATGCAATGAAACAATTTAATACAGATGATACTAACTTTGTCCAATTCTTTTCATGGGACGATTCATCAGGTCAAACAATGATAGCTTCTCAATATATTGATGAGCTTGCACTTAATTCGTATAATAATCTAAGTTTTTTTGCCTATATACCCAACGCTCCAACAGATAGTATGGTTACACTCACACTCGAACGTGACACAGAATACGGTACAAAAACAGCCTTTCAACTGCACCTAGAGCAAACAGCACTTGAAAAAATGCAACAGGAATGGCACGGAGTTAGCATCAACTTACAATCGAAAGAAGTATACTTAGATTCTAAAAAACTCAACAAAACTGAATACAACCTTACCACTGTAGATACTTCAATAGCTCCTACCAGAATAACATTAGAATTTGAAGGTATAGGTAGTATGTATTTTGATGAACTTTATTTAAGCGAATCATTGTGGGAATATAATGTAGAAAACATTTTTGATATAGCATGGTCAAAAAATGAGGTTATTCTTGAAGCACACAATATTCCAATTTTTGCAAACCCAAGCGTTTCAAGCAATGTAGAAGCCGGCGTTGCAGTTTCTCTAAATGATGTTACTAAGGCTACACAAATTGGTGCTGTTACCGATACTAATGCACAAATTGATATTATTGGTATTAGAACAGAAGGTGCTATTCGTTTTTCATCATCAAATAATAGCACTTCACTTTCAAATACAAATTCTTCTTTTTAT
>CAZUPJ010000282.1:0-2228 GCA_964622185.1 uncultured Treponemataceae bacterium | reverse complement strand
GCATAAATGGCCTGCCCTTTTTTGGTCAGAAGCAGAAAGACTTAACAGAGATTTTACCGTTGGAGATTTAGTTGATATTGTTTTTTCGATAGAAAATAATATTTTTAATGGAGTTGTAACACAACAACTTATTTTAAAGGATTGCATAAAAGCGTAACGGAGAATAAAGGTGAGTAAAAGATTTTTTTTGAACGTAAACATTGTAGCTATTTTTATACTTTTGCTAACATGCTCTTTTGGATATACAAAGGGGAACATCAGTGTTGATTATACATCATCGGTTTATCCAGGCGATGTAATTTCAATTACCATTCAGTCAACAAAAGCTTCAGATGTAATAAGTGGCACTGCAACGTTATACGTAGAAAATATTGAAGAAGCTCTACTATCGAGTAACATTTACAGTGTTGGGAGCAATACTTTCACAAGCATTATTCCGTTGTCCTCTTGGTATGAACAAGGAAACTTTCGAGTGGAACTTATATACTCACAAAATGACAACGATCCTGTACACTCAGTGCTACCGATAAAAATGCTTCATAAAGATTTTATTGAAGAAACACTTTATTTGAATGCCCAAAATACCGCAGTAAAAACAGATGATTCAAGTCAAAGAATGAAGCAAATTGAAGAATTAAATAAATTGCTCGGAACAACAAACGAAGATGCAATACATTTTATTGGAACTTTTATTCATCCTGTCGATTATGTATATCATACTTCATATTTTGGAGACAGGCGAAACTACGAATACTCTAACGGAAACTCATCAATAGGATTACACTATGGTCTAGATTACAGGGCCAGTATTGGTACCCCCACCTATGCCTGTGCCGATGGAAAAGTTGTTATGGCTACCATGCGGAATTCTTCTGGAAACTCAATTGTTATAGAACATCTACCTGGCTTTTACAGTCTTTACTATCATCTAGATTCTATGGATGTAAAAGTTGGCGACATGGTAAAACAAGGAGAAGAAATTGGAAAGACTGGGAAGACAGGACTTGCAACAGGGCCACATTTGCATTGGGAAGTACGTATAAATGGCATAGCCGTAGACCCAGCCTATTTTTTAGAAACGCCATTGGTAATGGAGTGAGCTTTTTACGTATTCTAATATTACATATTAATTAATTTTAAAAAATCTTCCTCATTTATAATTGGAACGCCTAATTCATTGGCCTTTTTATTCTTTGAAGAGCCAGAACTTGTATCATTTGTTACTAGATAACTCAATCCTTTTCCAACAGAGCTTTTTGTGCTTCCACCTGCTTCTTTTACAAGAGTCTCTGCGGCACTCCGCTTCATAGTATGAAGTTCGCCTGTAAAGCAAAATGAAAGCCCCGCAAGTTTTGCATTTTCTTTGTCTATAGTTTTTATTTTTATAGTATTTTGTGTAAGACTGAGCATTTCTTCTTTACAATCTGCTAGTCCTAAAACAAGTGTTTTAGCGGTAATCTCTGCAAACCCAGAAACATTTGTAATATCTGTTTCGCTTGCATTTAAAAGTTTTTCTAATGTGTTAAATCCTGCATCTACTAACTTTTCAATGAGCGTTTCACCTATTCCCTCTATGTCAAACCCTGCAATAAACTTTGCAAGGCTTATGTTTGTTCTAGCTTGAATAGATGCAATAATTTTATTTGCGCTTTTTTCTCCAAGGCCTTCTAAGTTAGCAATTTCTTCTATGGTGAGTGAATAAATATCACTCACCGATTGTAAACGTTTTGCTTCGTATAAACGTTTTATAAGGGTTACACCAAAGTCTCTAATATCAAGTACACTCACCCACTTTTCAATTCTGTGATGAATACGTTTTTCGCAATTTAGGTTTGGACATAAAAGCCTTGTGCCTTCATCTAAAATTGTCGTTCCACAGGTTTCACATGTTGTTGGAAACTCTATTTCGCTTGTGTTTGAGAACAAAGCCATATCATCATTTTCAATATTAATAACTCGCTCTATTTTGGGAATAATTTCACCGCGTTTTGTAACAACCACGTGACTTCCAATTTTTACGCCGAGGTTTCTAATGGTATTTGGATTTACTAAACTTGCTCTTTGAACCCTTGTTCCTGCAAGTTCTACCATGTCAAACTCTGCAATTGGTGTGTAGGTAGCCCCTGACTCGCTCCATATTACATTTCTCAAAATACTAATTGCCTCTTCTAAACTAAACTTAAAGGCAATTTGCTTTTCAGGTCGTGCTCTTTTTGCATCCATGTAAT
>CAZUPJ010000281.1:0-2237 GCA_964622185.1 uncultured Treponemataceae bacterium | reverse complement strand
ATATCAGGAATATTTTGATTTAACGCATAGTTAGAAAAATCAAACATAAATGAGTTGCCCTCAACAGGTTCTGCCTCAACTCGGCGTATTAATAACGTATCAGGAGTTATAGAAAGTGTAATACTTCTAAATCCTTCTGTAGTATTTCTTCTTGTTAATAGTAGCTTAACAACCATCTCTTCTGCTTCAGGAGTTCCCTCTGCATCAGGATCGAGAGGAACAGGTTCTTGACCCGTTTCATATGTTATTGAATAATATCTTTTCATAAGGGCGAGCCCCTCTGGAGTTGCTAACGACATGCCCGCATCCGTACTACTTTGACCATCATCTTGAATTGACTGACTTAAAATTACATTAGATCGTGGTAAATAAATAGTGAGAAGATTGCCATTAAAAACGATTGCTTGTGTTTCTGGCTCTGAAAAATCTATACGTAATAAATTTGGCTGCTTAAAAGATACTCTAGCTTCCATCATGTCAGAAGCATTTCCAATACGAATTTTCATATCAGCTTCATAACTTTCGATTGTTGACATATTTTCAGACACTGACTCAAAAAAATCTGCAGCCGTTAAAATTGAACTTTGAGAAAATGATACACTTGTAACTGAACATACTACTAATATAGAAATAAATAATTTTTTAAACATATACATCCTCAGATATTAGCACAATTATATAAGATATTCTATCATAAGTCAATAACAGTTTAAGTATACAACACGCTTGTTTCAAAAAACTAGTTTTGGCACAATTTGAAATCTCAATCGTAGTCGAGGAGTTTCATTTGAAAAAAGACTTCTACCCTCCACGATTAAGAACCTTGAATCTCTGATAGTTAGCAAAATTTTTATAGGTTCTCAATTATGTTTTCATTGACATGCCGGCATTTTTGAAAAGCTCGTAATGTACAATACCATTTTCAAGAACAAGCTTTCCATTTACATACACTGTTTTTATCCCAAAAGATTTTTCTTGATTTGGCTTTGTAGACTTTAATTCATCTTCGTCGAAAACCGTCAAATCAGCAAAATAACCCTTTTTGATATAGCCCCTTTTTTGCAAGCAAAATCTGTCCGCAACAGCACCAGTCATTTTTCGAACAGTATTTATCATTGTGTCGCCTGTTCCATTTAAACTTAAATGTAAAAACTTTGGAAAGCAATCATACATACTAGGATTTTGCACACCTTTTTCTTCTACCCAAGCATCGGTTTGATATAAGCTAAGGGGACTTTTAGATAGCGTACTGATAATTTCGGGGGATGAATACTTATACACAATTACCCTTCCTTTATAGTCGCTTGCTTCGCAAAGATATAAATAGGTGTCCAGTTCACTCATATGAAGTTCTTTTGCAATCTCTGCGACAGACTTGCCTTCAAAATGGGTATACTCATCGCCCATGTACGCAATGTACATATCACTAAAGTCAAAGCCAAGTAGGTTTTTTGATAACACTGCCATTGCCTTAAATTTTGCAATATTAGACTTTTTCTTTTTATCTTCTGCGCTCATGGCTTGAAACCATGCAGGCATTATTACTGTTATCACCGTTACGCCACATTCTTGAGCATACAGGTCAAACATAGCATCTACACCATTTTTTCGTATATTATGCAAGGTTTGAACAAGAGGTTTGTGAGCCCCAAAAGATTTTTCCCCCACAAAAATAGCATGAGAATATTGTAGCTTAACATTTTTACCTTTCGTTATGTCTACCAGTTCGTCAAGTGCGCGTAAAATATGAGAGCGCCCAAAGGGAATAGCGTATGCCATCGAAACACCAGAGCAGGCTCTCGGGTGAACAGTTAAAGGCTTGTTATACTTTACACAAATATCTACTATTTTTTTAAGCTCTTCTTTTTTTGCATATATCCCTGGCTCATACATTAACCCCAACGATATACCACACGCTCCACTTTTTAGGGATTGCTCAAACGTTGTGTGCATTTCCTTCTCTTCTTCAGTGGTTAAGACTCTATTTTCAAAACCAGATATACCTGTGCGGGTGGTACAATGTCCAACAAGACTTGCTATATTCAAGGGGCTTCTTTTATTCACAGTATCAAAAAAAGTGTCAAAATTTGAAAAATCTTCTTTTACATCACCCGTATTAAAAAGGCTTCCACCAAGCTTTCCTACATATTGAGTACCTTTTCGATACCCTGCTACGGATAATCCACAGTTACCAGTAATAAAAGAGCTTATTCCCTGTCTTAAAAAGGGTTCAAAAT
>CAZUPJ010000280.1:0-2244 GCA_964622185.1 uncultured Treponemataceae bacterium | reverse complement strand
ATTCCTCAAAGTCAAATTTTAGCCCTTACATTTACAAATAAAGCTGCAAAAGAAATGGAAGAGCGCATAAAAGAGCAAACACAAAAAAAATTAAGCCACCTTACCGTGTCAACATTTCATGCCTTTGGCGTTAGAATTTTACGAAACGATATTTCACATCTAGGATGGCGAGAAAACTTTTCAATTTATGATGAAACAGACAGAAATCAGCTTATAAAAGAAGCAGGCCGAGAGCTTGGCTTTACGCAGGATTCGCTTGACGTATATAAAATTGGATCACTTTTTTCTAATATAAAATCTGGAAGATGGTCGTGGGACGGAGAAAGAGGCATTCCAAAAGTACATGACTTTAACCAACTATATAAGCCATTATTTAAAAGTTACCAAGATGGATTGCAACTATACAACGCAGTAGATTTTGATGACCTTATCGCACTTCCAATAAGACTTTTCAAAGAACACTCTGAAATACTTGAAAAATACAGAGAACGATTTAAGTACATAATGGTAGATGAGTTTCAAGATACATCATTACAACAGTATGAGTTTATGCACCTTTTAGCCCATAAAAATGTTGCCGTTGTAGGTGATGATGACCAATCTATTTATTCATGGCGTGGTGCTAACTACGAAAATATTCTTATGTTTGAAAGAGACTTCCCCCATGTACAAGAAATTAGACTTGAGCAAAATTATCGCTCAACGGCTACAATACTTGCTGCAGCAAACGGGGTAATATCAAACAACACAAACAGAAAAGATAAAGCTCTTTGGTCTGGTAACGGCTCAGGAAAACCAATTGAATTATTTTTCCCTGAAAATGAAGCTGCAGAAGCTGATTTTATTGCAGAGAAAATTCTCTCCGTACACGCAGAAGAAAATCTTCGATATGGAGACTTTGGGGTTTTGGTTAGAGCAAACACACTAACACAAAGTTTGGAAGAGGCCTTTTTAGACTCAAACCTCCCCTACACCGTTTCGGGTGGAACAAGTTTTTACCAACGCAAGGAAATAAAAGATGTTATAAGTTATTTACGTGTATGCTCAAACCACCATGACGACATAAACCTTTTACGAATACTCAATACGCCAAGAAGAGGAATTGGACGAAAAACTATTGAACAATTAAATGCAGTTGCAAAAGAAAAAAAATGCTCTCTTTGGGAAGCAATTGAATACCACATAGATGACGAACTCTTAAAAAAACAGGGCAAAAGCAAAGAGCAAGAAATGTTTTCTTCCGAAGAAATGGGAGTAACAGAAACACATAGCACGGCTCTTTCTGCGGGAGTAAAAGGTTTACAAGAATTCCATGAACTTATTACGACACAAAGAGGGCATCTTTTAGGCGGGAAAGGGTTAGGAAAAAAAGTAAAAGAGTTTGTAGACGAAATTGATTATTGGAGCTACTTGGTTCAAGAGTATCAAAAAAATGAAAAAGCGGCTCGTTTTAAATACTTAAATATCGAGCACCTAATAAACTCTATTACGCAGTGGGAAAACAATCCCGACAACTTTGACACAGGTTTGTACGCCTGGCTAAACCGTATAACTCTTTTAAGCCGCGATGACCAAGAAGATGATTCTCTTTCTGGTAAGATAAATTTGATGACCATCCATGCATCAAAAGGATTGGAATTTCCCGTTGTATTTATAGTAGGATGTGAAAACGGCATTATTCCTCATGCTAGAAGCATAGAAGAAGATGAAAAAAATATTGAAGAAGAGCGCCGTCTTTTTTACGTTGCCATAACAAGAGCACAAGATAAGCTTTTTATTACATCATGCAGAAAAAGACGACGAAATAAAGAAATTGTCGAAAGTGAACCTTCACCATTTTTAGACGAAATACCGGCACAATTGGTATCGTACCACGAACCTGAAACAGAATCTGACGATCAAGCAATTGAACGCATGTTTGCCCAAATGAAAGAAAAATTTGGCACTTAAATTCACGACCCATAGAGTGTATAATCAAATCGCAAAAGCAATAGGCCGTCTCAGACCTAGCTGTCTCGCTTCTGCTCGCAGGCGGTCTTCGCGTCTCTATTCTTTTGCTACATTTAAAAAAAACAGGTCTTGAATTAATATTTAGAGGAATGCTGCAATTGATAACAGAAACTATTCACGGCGTTTTTGAAACTTTTAAGTCACACCGTGAATAGCAACAATTTGGCACTTAAATTCAAGACCCATAGAGTGTATAATCAAATCGCAAAAGCAATAGGCCGTCTCAGACCTAGC
>CAZUPJ010000279.1:448-2262 GCA_964622185.1 uncultured Treponemataceae bacterium | reverse complement strand
TTTCGGGTATACGGCCTGTGTTAAAACTTAATAATGTTCCATCTATATCAAAAAAAATTGCATCAATTGTATTCACTCTATTACCTCTTCGGCATTGTATACCAAAATGTATAGTTAAAGCAAGACACTATAAGCAATTAAAATTACATAACCACTTTTAGTAAGAACAAATATTTAGAGTTAGCCGCAATGCTAAATGCACTTCTCGCAAATGCAAAAGATTTATTCGAGCAGAAAGATTCCAAAGTTTAAACGAAGAAGGAAAGCTTTTGTCGATGAACATTTGAAAAATTGAAAGCCTATTTACTAGAAGAGAAAAATAAAAAATAATTATTTCAAATTTTACTATATAATTCGGTAATTTGCCTTTTGCAATCTTGTATATCATACTTATTAATGATATTATGAGCTAGTTGTGCAATTTATTGAAACACCAGTTTTATTTAAAAATCAGAAGGTTAAAACTGTGGAAGAAATAAAAAAACAGAAAATAATGGTTATAGATGATAATATAACCAATTTGAATATTGCGAGAAAAGCACTTGAAGAGCACTATGATGTGATGCTTATTCCTAGTGGTGAAAAAGCACTAAAAGTGCTTGAAAAAAATATACCTGATTTAATATTGCTTGATGTTGAAATGCCAGGAATGTCAGGATTTGAATTTATTTCAATTATAAAAAAAGCAGATACACCTTTATCAGAAATACCAATTATTTTTGTAACTGCAAAAGACGATTCCAGTAGCGAATACGAAGGCTTAGACTTAGGTGCTGTCGATTATATAACAAAACCCTTTTCATTCCCTTTATTATTGAAAAGGGTTTCATTGCATTTAAAACTTACAAATCAACAACAAGAACTGCAAAATTATAGTGCAAACTTAGAGGTAATGGTAACTGAAAAAACTAAAGTAATTCAAGAATTGCAATATGCAGTTGTTGAGGCTATGTCCGATATGGTTGAGCGTCGAGATGGTTCAACAGGCGGACACATTACCAGAACAAAGAATTATCTTAAAATTCTTTTAGACAAAGCAAAAGAAGATAATATATATAATGGCTCATTACAAAGCATAGATTCAGACCTTTATTCACATGCATCACAATTACACGATGTTGGCAAAATTTCAATTCCTGATAGTATTTTATTAAAACCAGGGCGTCTTACTGAAGAAGAATTTGAAGTAATGAAATACCATACAGTATATGGTGAAGAAGCAATAAATGATTCTATGCATGACTTAAAAGATATAGAGTTTCTAAAAGTAGCATCTGAGTTTGCAAAATCACACCATGAAAAATGGGATGGTTCAGGCTATCCACAAGGGCTTGCTGGAGAAAATATTCCAATTAGCGGTAGGCTTATGGCAATTGTAGATGTTTATGATGCTGTTCTTTCAAAGCGCCCATACAAAGAAGCCTTTACTCATACCGTAGCATGTGACATAATAAAAAAAGACAGCGGCAAACATTTTGACCCCGAGCTTGTAAAAGTGTTTATTAGCATTGCAGATGTATTTCGGCAAATTTCTGAGAGCTAGACATTTTCTTTAGAGTGGAGTATTTATACAATGAAACAAAATATTGATGAACTTTTTACTGGCAATGGCCTTTTAAATCTCTTTGAAATAACAAAAATAGGCTGTTGGCGTTGGGATTTAAGCACAAATAAAGTGGTCTACAGTAAAGAATGGGCAGAAATTGTAGGTTACGAACTGGAAGAATTAGAGCAAACACTAGACACTTGGCAAAACATGGTTGACCCTAGAGATGTCGAACAAGCCGATATAGCCTTAGAATCTCATTTAAGTG
>CAZUPJ010000279.1:0-438 GCA_964622185.1 uncultured Treponemataceae bacterium | reverse complement strand
GTAGAGCTTCGACTAATTAGAAAAGATGGCTCTACTATTTGGGTTCAAGATAAAGGCAAAGTAATTGAGTACACTGGTGATGGTAAACCAAAGTGCCTAACAGGTGTGCTTATTGATGTAAATAAATTTAAGCTAACACTAGAAGAACTTAACAGTCAAAAAGATAGGTTTTCTGTAGCCGTACGCCTTGCAAATTTCGCCATATGGGAACTCGATTGTCCTACAGGAAATATTTCTTATAGTGATGAGTTTTATGAAATACTTGGGTATACAAAGGGAGACCTAACCCTTAATACTGCAGCATGGGAAAAAGAACTTGTAAGCACAGAAGATTTCAAAAAGTTACAACATCACTTAGATAATGTTATGCACGGATATGCAGATTCTTGGCTCATTGAAATACAGGTAAAAAAGAAAGACAGCACGTATATTTGGATG
>CAZUPJ010000278.1:0-2271 GCA_964622185.1 uncultured Treponemataceae bacterium | reverse complement strand
TTAGTTGACCTTTTAATGAATTTGTGGCGCTATATTTTAGAAGAAGTTTCAGCCTCTGAAATATTACGGATAAGTTTATTGTACGTACCAAAAGCTACCTCATTTTCTGCACCTCTAGCAATTTTGTTTTCGTCTGCATACTCATTAAGTGCATTGTACGCAAGCAATGAATTAACTGCAATTTTTTCTTCAGGGGTGTCGCTAATAAAATTTACATTGCCAATACTAATTTTTGCTTTTTTTGCTAGTATTGGACTCTTTTTCTTTGAAGATAATATTGTAGTGCCAAATTTACAAAAAAAGGTGGATGCCCAAGACATTGCCTTAAATGAGCCTGTATCATATGATAATAATAGAATTGTTGCATTTGCAGACGGTGGCTTAACGGTGTATAGATGCGATTCATATAACGATACCCAACAGCGTCTTACAAATGTAGATGTTTTTCTTAGAAACGAGGATAAAACACTTAACAAGATTGTTCGTGCAGATGCAGCACAGTGGAATGGTGAATCATGGGATTTATCAAATGCACATACGTATATCTCAACCGGAAATGATCTTATTTTTTTACAAGGTAGTGACTTTATTAGTGTAGAAGCCCCTGAAACATTTAGAAATGTTGTAGTTTCTGTTGAAGAAGTAAATGTTGAAGATGCAAGAGCATATATTGACAAACTACGACGAACGGGACTACCGTTTTCTGAAGAAAGTGCTCAATACCATGAATAGTTTGCCTTTCCTTTTGTTATGTTTATTACTGTATTTTTATCTATTGGGCTATCGGGAAAATCAAAAAAAAATGTTTTGCTAGTTAGTCTTGCTTTATGTGTAAGTGCAGCTGTTTTGTATTATGTTTTTCAAATGGTAACAATGCTTATGGCAAAATTTGGATATTTAACGCCCCTTGCGGGAGCATGGCTTCCGGTAATTGTTTTTATCGGTATAAGTATTGTATTATTGCGTTTTGCTCGAACATAAATTGTTATAATGTACAGTTCCCAAAAAAATACATGCACAAAGAGGCCTGTCATCTCATACCGGAAATTTGCCGATATTTATATAAGAATTAATAAGGGGTTATTATGATTAAAGAAATATATACATGTACACATTCTGACGTAAATAGTAGAGCACGGTGTGGAGAATTACAGTTGCCTCATGGAAAGGTTAAAACACCAGTGTTTATGCCAGTAGGTACTAATGCAACCGTTAAAGCGGTAACAAAAGATGATTTAGAAGAAATAGGTTTTGACATTATACTTGCTAATACCTACCACTTGTATTTACGGCCAGGTGGGGATATTTTAGAAAAAGCAGGTGGCTTACATGGTTTTTCATCTTGGAATAAAAACTTTTTAACAGATTCAGGTGGGTTTCAAGTATTTTCTCTAAGTTCCTTTCGTAAAATTACAGTAGACGGAGTTCGTTTTCAAAGTCATATTGATGGCTCAAAACATTTTTTAACGCCTGAATACGTTGTTGACATTCAAGCTCAATTTAATTCAGATATTCAAATGCAACTTGATGTATGCACGGGGCATGGAATAAGTGAAAAAAAAGCTCGGGAAGCTCTGTATATTACAAAACTATGGACAGAACGGGCAAAAACAGAATGGCTTAAAAAAAGAAGTGAAGGGTACGAAGGGCATCTTTTTCCAATAATTCAAGGTAATTTTTTTAAAGAACTTAGAAAAGAAAGTGCAGAGTTTGTTGTAGATTTAGATTTACCTGGCATTGCTATTGGTGGGCTTTCGGTTGGCGAGCCATACGATGAATATTGCGAATTTTTATCGTTCACATCTGAACTTTTACCACCGAATAAACCTCGTTATGTGATGGGAATAGGAACACCTGAGTATATTTTGGAAGCTGTTGCTAATGGAATTGATATGTTTGACTGTGTGCTTCCTACGCGTAATGCAAGAAATGGATCTTATTTTACGAAAGATGGCCCAATTGCAATAAAAAAAGTGCAATATGAGCAAGACTTTTTGCCCATAGATCCAGATTGCAATTGTAAAATTTGTAAAAATTATTCAAGGGCGTATCTTCGCCATTTATATAAAAATAATGAAATTGCAAGTTCAATGCTAGCAAGTTATCATAATTTAGCATTTTTACATAATATGATGCAAGAAATTAGAATATCAATTGAAGAAAATAGATTTACGGAATATAGAAAATCTTTTTTACAACGTTACAATGCTAAAAAGTAGGTGAGTGATGAAAAAAATAATGATGATTTTTGCCGTCTTTTGTTGCCTTTTT
>CAZUPJ010000277.1:0-2271 GCA_964622185.1 uncultured Treponemataceae bacterium | reverse complement strand
TTGATGCAGAAGGTTTTGGGAAATCATTTGCAGCAGGTGACTTTTGGGTAAGCCACGGATATGCTGAAAATATCTTTGGCGAAATTGAAGAAGCAAATTGGAATACAGTCGATTACTTTATTCCAACAGAAGGGGTTCCTCTTTATGTTGACTCTATGTGTATCTTAAAGGGTTCAAAAAACTACGACCTTGCTTTAGAGTTTATTAACTTTATTCACAGACCAGAAGTATATGCTCTTTTCTTAGACGACTTACGCTTCCCTGCAGTTATCAACATGGAAGCAGAACAATACATGACTTTAACTCCAATGTATGAAATTGATGATATTTCTGCATACCAAGTGCCTGGCGATGTTGGTGAAGACATTGCAAAATATGATGCAATTTGGGAAAGAGTAAGAATCGGCGAATAGGTTTATAGTTACTAAGTACTAGTTACGAATTACTAACGCTAGTAAAACCGATTTTAATTACCACCAGAGCTTTTAGAGTGATGGTGGTTTTTTTGTATGTAAGCGTAAAGTAAAACCACTATTAATTAGAATACAGTGGTCTATCTCGTGCAAGTTCTTTTTCGTTTGCCCACACTGTTCGTGCCCTAAATGTTTCAGTTCCATCTTCTCGCACAATTGAATGCACCCATGTATTATCGTCTGTCATTTTATAACGGCACAATAAATTATCTCCAAACAAAGCAGAAGTTACAAAGTTTGTTTCAAGCGATTTTAGAAGCCTTGTTGAACAATAATCATAATCCATTAACGATAGTATCCAACGAATGTAGCTCATATTATTTACATGGTCATTTAAATCAATATCCAAAATGTTTGGTGTTAGAGGCACCTCTTTATCCCATGTTTCTGGAATTGCAATTTTGGACATTCCACCTTCTATAGCGTCTTCATTGTTAAACGTTAAAGCTCCCATTGAAAAATCATTTGCCTTTAATGGGCGCCCTGTATCAAGGTCTAGAATCATCCATGCAGAGCTTGCCTTCATTATGAGGTTTTCCTCTTTTACCTCGAAATCTTTTTCACTTTCCTCTCTCATAATATCCTTACAGGATTCATCAAAGCTCGCTTTTTTGCCATCGGGAGAAAAGCTATATTTATAGTCACGCACACAAAAAAGGCCTTTTGGTTCATGGGCCCATGTTTGCATTATAATTCGGTCAAATCCTAACGGGTACTCAAAAAACTCAAATTTTTGTTTAGTTAAAACCCATGTTTGACCTTTATCTTGTAGGTGAATCATAGATAACCCACCAGTGCTATAATGAGCAGATGCCAAGTCTTGGGTTAAATTCATTAATGGAAAACTAGATACTCTTGCCTTTGCGTCCATAAGGCTATACATTGGAGTATAAACAGTTGTGTATTTGTTGTCGATAATCATAAAAGGACTATACCATTTTTTTAGGAGTTATTCAATTATGAAAACGACACATTTTTTAGGTTTTTTTACAATTCTTTTTTCAATGCTTTGTGCAACAAATCTTTACGCAATAAAATTTGAATTTAAATACACAACTGGCCACACATATGACATTATTTCAATTGTAGAACAAGAAGTATTTATCAATGACATAAAAAGCCATGATGCGCTTATTACAAACAGAATACATGTAAAAGAAGTTGAAGCACAAGCAGATGGTAGTGGCAAAATAGATACAACATACAAAACTACCGAAGTTGCAACATTTGTGCATGATGGCTCTGAACAAGCCCTGTCACAAACATACTACAGTTCTCTTTCAAGAGATAAGCTCGGAGATTATATTTTAGATGAAAACGCATATATGCCGGTTATTAGAAATGTACCAATTTTCCCTGACCGCGATTTACAGCCAGGAGATGCTTGGACAGGGCAAGGTGAAGAAGTACACGATTTTAGACAAAACTTTGGCATTGTAGAACCATTTAGAATACCTTTCATTGCCGATTACATGTACAGAGGAACAGAAAACGTTGGCGGAAAAGATTTTCACGTAATAACCGTTTCTTACGACCTCATTTACGAATCGCCCTTCCCTGTTCGAGACGATCAAAACTTTCCTATATTAACCATAATGAACTCAAACCAAACACTGTATTGGGATACAAACAAGGGATATTTAGACCACTACAAGGAAGATTACCACATAATGATAGAAACAAACTGGGGCGATGTTATTACTTTTACAGGGGATGCTCATGCAGAAGTAATAAATTTTAAGGATCGCCCAAAAGATGAAACCCTTGATGATGTAAAGTCAAAAATTGACAATTTAGC
>CAZUPJ010000276.1:0-2281 GCA_964622185.1 uncultured Treponemataceae bacterium | reverse complement strand
CTCTTGGTCCAATTGTTTCTTTGTCGTCTGCTATAAGTTCATCCCACGGAATTTGCTTTCGTGCTTCTTTTGGATTTAATTCTGGGTGTTCTTCTAACCAATCGTATTTGTACATACGGAGCCTGAGAGCATTGTTTTGTGCAAGTACAACTCCAGTAATTCCTGGTGCCATAAAGGCTAGTATTGCAGAAAAAGCAAAAATAAAAAGGGTGTAAAAACCGAAGAAAACAGTAAATCCAGTGTTGTCGAAAAACAGTATAAATGATTTTTTAATATTCTTTTTTAGCCCCCCCCCAAGTTGCGATTGTAAGGGTAAAACCCATTGAAACGAAAGAGCTGCAACTAAAAGAACCCAAAAAATAAGTGCACCTAAAACAAGATACACAAGGTTCTGAGTTTGTGAAAACATTTGAAAATAAAAGGGAAGCCCAACAAACGCAGTAAAAAGACCAAATGAAATAAGCACACCAAATATAATCGCTTCTTTCCAAACTCTTTTTATGGTTAAGAATACTTCACTTATCGGAACTGATTTAAAGCTCACTATACGAGCACATGCGTCACTTAATGAAAAAATAAGCATCATAGAAGTACATGTAAAAATGAGAATTATAGCCACTGATAGTATAGGTATCATAGCTGTTTGAAAAACTGCAAAAAATCCAATAGCTACCCAAGCTAGTAAAATAATGTTAAATAGCGCAATCCATAATAGATTATCCCACCCATCAACAAAGTTCTTTTTTAAGAAAAATCCAATCATATCATAAGTGTATATAAAAAAACACTGCCCGTCAAGAGATGGGGCAGTGTATTTAAAGTAAAAAGATCATCTTAGTGGTACTATTCACAACCAACCTTCCTAGCCATTAATGGTTGTGAATAGTCTTCATTATCAGCTGTAGTCTTCCTTCTAAATCAATTCAGACCTTGCGATTCTTTTATGAAGCAAAAGAATAGAGACGCGAGGTTCGCCTGCGAGCGAAGCGAGGCAGCTAGAACCGAGACGACCTATTGCTTTTGCACTAAATTTTTGTGCAGGGTCATGAATTGTAACATCTTAGTAGTTTTTTACATTTCGTTGAAAGTAACCTTTTGGGTGGTCACATACTGGACATTTTTCTAAAGCTTTTTTGCCATAGTGAATGTGACCGCAGTTTTCACAAATCCAGAATACTTCTTCGCCATCTTCGTACATTGAACCGTCGTTGAGGTTTTCAAGAAGTTTTTTGTATCGTTCTTCGTGTTCTTTTTCAATTTTTCCAACAGCGTCAAAAAGGTATGCGATTCTATCGAATCCTTCTTCTTTTGCAGTTGCTGCAAATTCTGCATACATTTCTGTCCATTCGTAGTGTTCCCCTGCTGCTGCATCTACTAAGTTTTGTGCAGTTTCTGGAACTTTACCGTCATGTAATTGTTTGAACCAGAGTTTAGCGTGCTCTTGTTCATTGTGTGCTGTTTCAGTAAAAAAGTCTGCAATTTGGTTTAAGCCTTCTTTTTTAGCTTGTGAAGCATAGTATGTGTACTTGTTTCGAGCTTGACTTTCACCTGCAAACGCACTTTGTAAGTTTTGTTCTGTTTTTGAACCTTTTAATTCTGCCATAGTTTTTTCTCCATATAATTAAATTGTCTTATATAAATATGATACCCCCGCAGGCGTAAACTGTCAATATGATTTTTGTTTTATTTTTGGGTTAAAGTGATTTAATCACGTTGTTTAGAATTTAAGTGTGTTGCTGCACTTTCTTGAAGTAGATGATACTATGCAAGTAACAGGAACAGATATAAAAACAGGATATAAAAAACAGATATAAGAGTATAAATTTTTCTTGAAAAAAAAGAGAAATTATAGTATAATGATAATGCGGTTTCTAGTACAAATGGCTTTTTTATACACACTCTTTTGTAGCGTAACATTTTTATTTTCAAAAGCCTTGTAGTATGAAAAACTCATAAGATTTAAGGAAAATATATGAAAAATATGTATAGAATTATATTAGTGTCTGTTGTTTTACTAATTGTTAGCTGTAAAGGAACTACAGACAGTAGCCTTACTAGCAGTAATGCAAATAATAATGAAAATACGTCAGGCAGTATAACTTCGCCAGAACAGGTAATTCCACCAGAACAGGTAACTCCACCAGAACAGGTAATTCCACCAGAACAGGTAATTCCACCAGAACAGGTAACTCCACCAGAACAGGTAACTCCACCAGAACAGGTAACTCCACCAGAACAGGTAACTCCACCAGAACAGGTAATTCCACCAGAACAGGTAACT
>CAZUPJ010000275.1:0-2289 GCA_964622185.1 uncultured Treponemataceae bacterium | reverse complement strand
ATTTGCTTAGTATTTCTTTTTCAATACCTGCCATTGCTTCTTCTTGAGCTTTTGCTGCATTTTCTGCCGCAGCCTTACTTAAAGTATCAAAATCGGCTTGAGTAGCAGTAAATTTTTCTGCTTCAGCACCTTGTCTAACTATAGTTATTTTTTCAATTACATCTTCTTGTTCTATTGCATCAACAACATCTTGTCCATCAATAACTTTACCAAATACAGTGTGTTTTCCATCTAACCATGGTGTTTCAACATGTGTAATAAAAAATTGACTACCATTTGTTCCTGCTCCTGCATTTGCCATTGATAAAATACCTTCACGGTCATGTTTTAAATGAGATACAATTTCATCATCAAATCTATAACCTGGGCCTCCGCGTCCTGTTCCATCAGGATCGCCTCCTTGAATCATAAAGTCATTTATAACTCTATGAAAAATTAGACCATCATAAAAAGGTTTTCCGTTTGCTGCATCTAATGTTCCTTCTGCTAAACCTACAAAGTTAGTAACAGTAAGAGGTGTGTCTTTATAGTGTAACTCTAAAGCAATATCACCCTTGCTTGTTTCCATAATGGCAAATACACCTTCTTTTCCTTCAAGTGCTGCATTTTCTCCTAAACTCATTGCATAACCTCCAAAAATTATACTCATACTTACCAGTACGGTTAATAATACATGTTTCTTTTTCATTATATCTCCTTTCATACAATACTTTTAGTTTACTCCAGTATACATATCAAAACACCATTTAAAAATTGCATCAGCTCTTGAAGAAAAGGATCGTGCCAAACGTTCTGATACAAAAGGTATTTTTGGAACATCAGCTTGCACTAATACATAAAAAACTAATGAATCCCCCACATCTGTTGCAATCAATGTTAGTACTAGATTTTCTGGTCTAACAATAGGAAAAATAAAACTTTTATACATGATGTCTTCTGTATTTATTCCTCTAAATGAAACTTCATTTTCATTTTTAAAATATGAAAACTCATAAACTGTTCCACTTAAAGAACGGTCTTTTTGGTATACATAACTTACCAAATTTTCTATGCCTTTATTTACTGGATCTTCAATTTTTATTTTTTCTACGGGGTTATTTACAGTATAAACATCTGTGTATAAAGTTTCCCAAATTTCTCTCGAAGTAGAGTAGTATTGAATACCTGTCATTTTGGAAAGATTTCGCAAAATAACCGATATTTCATTTATTGCATTTTCTTCTGCTGTTTTTTTATCTAAAAGATATAATGATTCTACTATAAAAACAGGTTCGTCTTCCCTCTGCCAATAATTTGCGGCTTTAAAACCCATTTCTGTTTGTGGTACAAGTTCTAGAGATATATTTTTTTCACCATAAAAATTTCTTTGAACTTCTCCAGTTGTTTTAAGTTCCTGAACTACATTGGCAGAAAAAATATCTTCAATTTTATAAACATTAGTATCTGTTTCTTGGGAAAAAGTATAAATACTTGTTATCGAAAAAAACAAAAAAAATACTATTTTTTTCATCTTACACCTTTGTATAAAACTTTAACTTGTTTATATAATCCCTCACCTTCACTCTTAGTTTCAATGTCGCCAATATCATTTAATGTTGTATGAATTAGTCTTCTTTCAAAAGGGTTCATAGGCTCAAGAAGTATAGATATTTTTTTCATACGAACTTTATCTGCTGTTACATATGCTAAACGTACTAAAGATTCTTCTCGGCGAATTCTGTAATTTTCACTATCAAGAACAATTCTTAAATCTTCTTTTCCTAATCTTCCGCAATAGACATTTGCTAAAAGTTGTAACGCATCAAGATTTTTTCCTTTTCTTCCAATTAGCATTGAAGAATTAGATGATGTTATTTTTAAACCCAGCTTTCTTTCTTCTCTAAAAAGAACTTCTGCTTTACCGTCATACCCCATTTTACTAATCACAGTTTCAACAAAATCTATTATTTTTGTTTCAAATTCATCTTTTGGAAGCGGATTTGCAAACATAGAACTATTTTGTTTAACTTCTTTTACCTGTGCTTTTCCTGGTACTCCGTCTACATGTACTTTTATTTTTACATATCCTTTTTTAAAAATTCTACATCAAATTGGTCTTGATTTAAACCTAAATCATTAGCTGCCATTTCGATAGCTTCTTTTTCTGTTTTTGCTTCATATTCATATATCATAAAAAACCTCGCTTCTTAATTTTTTTTTCTTTTTTTTGCACTCGGGGGCAATGCTACTTCTTTTTTAGGAGTATCTAATCCCATTTCTTTTCTTTTTCTATGCATAATTTTATTTATT
>CAZUPJ010000274.1:0-2298 GCA_964622185.1 uncultured Treponemataceae bacterium | reverse complement strand
AGAGAGATGGTAACATAGCTCAATAGTAGTTTTGTAGAGTCAAAATTTGATACTGAAAAAACACCTGAACTACGTTTTTTGCATAAAACTACAAGTCCTACACTTTCAGAATTATATATTAATGGTATAAAAATATACGATGAGGGTTCTGCTAATATGCTTGATGTTTCAATATTGTTAGCATATTTGGCTATTTTTGATTCATTGATAAATATTCGTTTATCATTCATTTGAGTAATAATTTCTGCTTTTTTATTTTTAACAATTGTTCCAAAAACTGTATCTGTGTAGTTAAACTCAGTACTATAAAAATAGTTAGCTATTGATTCTTGTGTTTTTAATAGTTTTGATGGTAATTGTATAGGTGGAATAAAATATCCATCATATGCTTTTGTTTTCAATACGTCATTAATTTTGTCTGAAAGTAGTATTATGCCACCATCCGCTTGTGTAATATGCATAAATGCTTTATTGATATGTCCTAAAAATGAATCAAAATCTGCGGTGTTAGAAAACAATAATATGGATTTTTCAATAATTCCATACCCGTATTTTGTTGTAAGCGTTTCAATGTAAAGACTCTCCTCTTCTGATATGTCTTTTTCTTGCTTAGTTAATCGGTTTTGTTTTTCTAATAAAACATATAGTAAAAAACAAAGGAGTAGGAGGTTTGAAGCAATAAGTATAAATCCGATTATCGGGGGGAAAACTATAGATTCGCTCATAGAAAATTATCCCTTATATTTTTTGAAAATTTTTGATATAATTTCTGTAATTACATTTTTTTTATGCATGTTCTTAAAATCAAGTGCTGCAGCATCTAAGCTAACATCATCACCAAATTTAGTTTGTAATTCTTGCCAATATTTTAAAAGCCATACATACATATCGCCTGTGGTACGTTTCTTAAATTTTGTCATTATTGATTCTTTTTTAAGAATAGTAATTATCGGAATGTATACTTCTTCATACCACGACAGAACAGCTTCAACCTTATCAATGTTTTGGGTTTTGCTTTTATAATTTTTATGTACCTGGATGTGGTTGTACACTACATCATATTGCCCCGGCGAAGAAAAGTCTAAATCCCAATAATCTGTAATATCGCCAAAGGCTGTTTCTGCATAAAACATTCGTTTTTCATATTCAATAACTCGTTTTAATATTTGCTTTTTAGACATTCCCGGTCTAAGTTTAATTTCGCTTTGTAAACTAGTAACTTCTGCATCAATATACATGAGCCCTTGGGTTCTTGCTACTGATACTCTGTGGTTTCCATCTCGAACAAAGTACAACCCACCAATCTCATATAGTTTTATTGGAGGTAAAATTACATCGGTTAAGCGTGCCGCATCTATGCTTTTCCATCTACTTTTTAAGTGAAGGTTTTTTGGAAAAAAATGATTGTCGAAATCGTGATATCTGCCTTCACTTCCTGCAATATAATCTACCAAAACTTCTTGCATACCAATATACACTTCATTCTTTGGTTTTAGCCAGCTTTTTATATCAGTGAATGAAAGCAATTGAGTTTCTGTCGGATTTAAAAAATGCTGAATTTCATTAAATAACGCTTTATTTCGTGCTCTAGAAAAGTCTTCTTCTGTTTGGGTAACTACAGAGTGATTCATTTAAACCTCCAAAAAACTTATATATTGTGCTTATCATCAATTACAAAATGACTAAATGCATTAACAATTGTTGTTTTTTCCCATTTTGTAACTCGTGCTTCTTGTTGATCGTATAGGTGGATGTGACCATGAACCATATATTTTGGTTTAAATGTTTTAAGGAACCATAAATAACATTTAAACCCTTTATGGCAAAGGTCTGTTTTATCGTGAATTCCTAAAGGACTTGCATGAGTTAAGAATATATCTAAATATCTACCATATCGAATTTTGTTAAATAGCAGTCTCGGTATCATTTTTATTAGTGAAAAATGCATTTGACCTTCGGTGTATTGGCATAAGCCATTGTTGTATTTCATAGAGCCTGAACAGCCAGCTATTAGCACGTTTGCTTCTTTGAGTGCTTTAAATCCGCAGTATACAGCACCATGGCAATGGTTTAAATCCCCACCCATTTTAAAGTTAGCGTTTACCTCATTTTGATGATAGTATCCGAATTCTTCTAGGTTATGATTTCCAAAAACAAAAAAGGTAGGTTTATTGAGCGTTGTAACAATATAATCAATATACTCCATTGCTAAATCGCCAGCACAGAGTATAATATCAATATCCTTAAAATGTTCCTTTGCTCCTGCAGAATACACAAGTGGGTCTATTTGATCTGAAA
>CAZUPJ010000273.1:0-2316 GCA_964622185.1 uncultured Treponemataceae bacterium | reverse complement strand
GTGTCTGCCAATTTCACCACTCTCGCCCGTAGCATAGTGTTCATTGCCGAACTCATTTATATTATCAAAAGTATAAAAAAATGTCAATGCATGAACACGTCTTTTTTAATTTTTTTTTAATATTTTTATATTAAATCACTAGTAGTTTACCGTAAATGAGAATCCCATATTTGTTTCTGGAGCTGCTCCAGGTTCTAGCCCATTTTCTTCTCCATAAATTGAGTAATCAAATTCAGTTTTTCCAAATCGAACGCTAAAACCCATAGCAGGATATGTTTCATGCAATCCTATTCTAAAAGCAAAAATATCAAACAACACAATTTCAGTTCCAAATTTAAAGTTTAGTAAAGGATTTTGCGCTACTTCACCTGCATTTATAGCAAATATAGTTTCTAAAATATCATCGTAATTCAAATAAATTCCAAGATGTGAAATTATATCAGGTACTTTTTTTTCTACGGGAATGTCGAGTGCAAAACCAAAACCAAGTTTCGATGAGTGAATATCATACACAAATTCTTCACCATCAAACAAAGCAGAAAACCCAGGACTAGTTTGAGTCCACACAGGAGAAAACAAATCTTGCCACACCACTGCAACATGAAGCATATCAAAGGCTTTATATTGCACACCAAGATCAAATCCAACACCAAAGCTCGTATAAGCAGGCAAAGTAGAAAAGTCTGTATCTAGTATGGCGGTCATTGCATCATCATAAATAACATTTATTTGAGAAGTAACCCTTCCTGAAATTCCCACTGACAACATACCAAATTCTTCAAAGTCAAAGGGTTTTGCATACCCAAATACAAAACCAAGATCACCGCCAATATTTATATGTGATTTATGAAGCGACGGTATGTGCGAATATACATATGCTGAACTTGTAAATCCCCACCCAAAGTTATTTCGTATTGCTCCAAATGTAAGCGGTAATCCAATTTTTGCGTCTACATTTATACCTGTATCGGTTAAGAGTTCACCCAACAAAGTATTTATTTCATCCCCTGTTATACTTTCAAAGTCTGAAATAATTCCGCTATCAAGAATGGCATCCAGACTGTTGAAGGGTCCTCCAAAACTAAAAGGTAAAGGTGTAGGAAGCAGTGTTTTATCTCCTGTGAATGAAATTCCGGCAGGATTAGAAAACAATGTGTAAAATGATTCGCTATCAGCATATTGCGTACCCCCCATTCCCTCAGAGCGAATATCAACAGGTGTAATTCGCTCAGGAACAAACGCAAACGATGGTGCAATAAAACAAATATATAATATAATTAGTAATAATATTTTCATATTTTTTCCTTATGGTGTTGCATTTGAAAAATTAAAACTGCCCAGCATATCGCTGATTGGAACTAAGCCTAAAAACATCGTATCTCCAAGCTCTTCTTGTCGGTTAATTGTTTCATTATCAACAGTTAAGTCATTCCCACTCAATAGTAACAACACATTTAATGAGTTTGTAAGTTCACTTTCTAATTTATTTTTATTATCATCTTTAGCACTTGGATAAAGCTCTGCAACAAGTGCTGATGCTAAAATTTCAACACTATTTTCATCTACATTTTGAAACTCAGACCTAGCTACTACTTTTTCAAACGTCTCTACAGCTTCTTGAGAGGTATTTAGTTCTGAGTTTGCTATTAACTGAAATGTAGAAGTAATTGCTGCCGTTGATAAAATATCGGTACTCGCAGACTTTAATACATCAGGACTAGATAATAACTCATTTATAGCATCGGTATTGCACTGACGGACTTCATCAAAAACTTTCCCTAAAAATATAGAATAATTAACTTTAACATCATCATCAAATAATTCACCTGTAAGGTTTGATAAACTACCCATTGACAGTGTAGCATCAAAGGCTAATTCTAAAATTGATTCTTTTTCTTTTATAGTAAGCTTACTCAAATCTTCTTCTGAAAACTCATTCAGCAAAGATGCTGCAATGTCAACATTCCCAGATTCTACATCTTGTGCCAAACTTAAAAGCTCATTTACTGAAGCATCTGATAATAAATCACTGTAATCACGAGAAAAACTCTTTGCAATCGAAAAAGAAAACATCTCGCACGACATCAATAAATATATACATAATGCAAATATAACAAAAGTAAAAACTTTTGATTTGTTCATTTTTCCTCCAAATAGCATGTTATTGAAAATATTTACGGATATACTATAACACATACTCATAGAGTCTTCAAGTAAAAAAAATATATTTTTTTTAAGCTAATCTAATTTAAATTTCATTTGCTTTTTTCTCTTTTTATAAAACCTCTTTTTAGGTAGTACAGAATATAAAAAATT
>CAZUPJ010000272.1:0-2334 GCA_964622185.1 uncultured Treponemataceae bacterium | reverse complement strand
TATTAAATTCAAGTAAATTTACTATAAATTTGCACTTTGTACTACAAATTCGTAGGTATATATTCTATATAAATCCACTTTATCTATATTTAATGGCTACTTTTATAATTTTCTTCTCGTCCTACTTAGTCTCTAGTGATGTTGGCCAAGATACGACATCCACAGTCAAAGTACCATCTACAATTTTATTGCTTAATCCATCTTGCAAAATATTAGTTGTAGGTGAAATACCTTCACTGAAAGCTATTTCATGTTGTCCTGTTGACCACTGAGAACGTGTTACGTTATCAATATTTTCGACTTTTGCTTCCAAACCTCTATAATTATCTTTTACAGTTCCACCGCTTATAACAATTTTACCGTTTGAGGCCATACTTATACCACCTCCATACACCTGTGCAAAATTATCGCTTATTACGCTTCCCTCATTAATAGTGAGTATTGAATTTGTTCCTGTTGCAACGAGAGCACCACCACCCCCAGAACCTATTTCAGATGCGTTATACAAGGCTTTGTTCCCTGAAATAGTAGTATTACGTATGTTTACTGTTGCGTTGCGTACATAAATAGCCCCAGCTACTTGTGCTGTATTATTATAAATTTTTCCACCTTCAATATTTACAATAACCCCGTGATTTGCACTTGAATCAGATGGATTTCCTGCATATATCGCTGCACCACGCACACCTGTATTTCCGTGAATTTCACCACTTTTCATGGTAAAAGTTCCCTTTATGACATTTACACCTGCACCACCATGAACCAAATCAAAACCTGTTGAATGATTTCCAGTAATAACACCACCATCTAAAATAAAGTGAGCACCATCTTTTACAATTACTCCACCACCAGTAGAACTTGTGCCACCTGTAATGGTAACACCCTGCTTGATTGTTACCGCTGTTCCTTTTCCACTTACAACTAGTGAGGTTAGGATTTCGCCCCCATTAACTTGTGCTCCGCCTTCGGTAGTACTAGTAAATGTCACATTTTTGCCATTTGTTACCTCAAACGATATTGTTGAGTCTTTTTCTTGTGTTAAAGTTGCTGCCAAATCTATTACAGCACTTTCACCCTCTGCTTGATCTTCAGGTATTGCAGCTAATACTGATTGTAAATCGCCTGTTGTTTCTACCTTAAACTCACCTTCTAGCCAGTCATATGTTACAGCAATTTCTTTTGTTTTACTTGCATCACTAAATAAATAATTGTCATCTGCTACAAGAGTAAATATTGACGTACCTTTAGTGTTATCATTTCTAGATGTTATTGATGTATAAGGTATATTAATTTTTTCTGCAATCTTAGCCGAAATATCAGATTGAAATACTTCACTTATTACTGTAACTGACCTAATTACGCTTCCTGTTGGTGTTTGTCCACTGTCCTCAAGCTTCCAGCCAGCTCCTGTCGCTACACTTCCTGTTATGCCAACTAAATCTGGTTTTATATCCTCTACTGCTAAACTTGCTACTGGCTTTAAGTTTCCTGAGAATGCATTATAACCATTTTTTAAGGCTATTGTAATTTTCCTAGCTGTATCTTTTGTTTCTTTGTACGTCCAACCACTTGGTGCATTCATTGTAAAGGATACGTTCGGGCTTTCACCTTCTATTACCTTAATTTCTGTAAGCTCTACCGTTACATTGTCTAACCTATCAGTAAATGACTCTTTTATTGTTTTTTCAACAGCTACTTTTCTCTTTTCTGAATCAAATATGTCTGTTGCATCAAAAGCTACTTCTAACTCAAGGGTACTTGCTCCTAACGATAATTCATTTACCCCTGCTACTCCTGCTTCCGCTTCTATTTTATTTATTGCGAAGGTTGTTATATCCAACTCTGGTAACAACTGCTCTATTTTTACTGTTAGCTCTATTACCTTTTCTCTTGCAGCTTCACCCGTCTCATTCTTAAATATGTATCCGTGTTCTGTACTTAAGACTACACTTAACTTTTTTTCTCCATCTGTTGCGATCCCACTATCTGAAAAACTCACACTTTTTACTGTCGTGTTTATTATAGAAGATTCAAGCTTTATGCTTATAGCACTTGCTATTTCCCCATATGTTGCTGTTGTTCCTGCTTTTACCTTTATTGATGCATCGACCAGTTCGTTATTTTCTAACTTCCATGCACCTTCTGCATAAAAATTAGCATTTTCTTCTGGCTTTACACTCTCTGCTTTTATACTTTCTATTACTATTGATTTTTCTGTTAATAATATTTCTAGTGTTGGTGCATTGCCGTCAAACTCATAACCTTCTATTGCACTTAACCCTGTTATTGTTACTATTGCATCTGCTGTTTCTAATTCTTCTTCTATTTCTGCAC
>CAZUPJ010000271.1:0-2340 GCA_964622185.1 uncultured Treponemataceae bacterium | reverse complement strand
TTGAACAGTCAGATGGAGCACAGCCGCCCTCAGAACCACTCGAGCCACAACCGCAACCACCGTCAGAAGACAAAAGAGCTGCAATTTCGTCTTTTGTAGCTTCTCTTACAGAGTCAATTTTTACATCAAAATGAAGTGTTTGCCCTGCAAGCTCATGGTTTGCATCAATAGTTACTGTGTCGCCTTCAATTTTGGTAACAGTAACAATTCTAGGACCAGCCTCAAATTGCATACCAACTTCAATTTCAGTTTCTACATCAAAGTTTGCCTTTGGAACTTCTACAACCAATTCATCAGAATATTCGCCGTATCCGTCTTCTGGCTTAATAGCAACAGTTAAACTGTCTCCAGCTTTTTTACCTTCAAGCTCTCTTTCTAAGCCTGGGATAAGGTTTCCATAACCGTGAATGTATTCTAGCGGTCCCATGTCTTTTGATGTATCAATTACATCTCCCTTTTCGTTTTTAAGGGTGTAGTCAATTGCAACTACTGAATCTTTTTTTATTTCCATATTATTTTAGAAAGCCTGAACGACTTCCGTTACCTCCTCAATTTCTTCTTTTAAATACGCCTCAATACCTTGCTTTAAGGTCATTGTAGACATCGGACACCCATTACATGCCCCTAATAATTTTACTGAAACCTTACCTTCGTCTGAAACACTTACAAACTCAAGGTCTCCACCATCGCGTTGCAATTGAGGACGAACTGCCTCAAGAGCCTCTTTTACTCTTTCTTCAAGTGACATATATACTCCTTGCATTTTATATTTATGGGCGTTCCCCGCCTAGGGCGGGTCGGGCTCTTGCTTGTATCTTTTGCTTTGTATCGGACAAGGCAAGCCATGTCCCTACGGGTACAAAAGGATACCACAACGATCCCTAACGTACGTAAAAATTGACATAGCTCGCTTCGCTCCCTGCTCTAAGTGGTACAGCAAGTGGGTTAAACGGGTCCTGTCAATTTTTACTATCGAGTTTTTCGCAAAGCAAAAAACATCGTTTATTCTTTTCTAAAAGTGCCATCCATGGCACAAAGTTTACCAACAAAAGAACAATATCTCTATTATTCTTTTGTTAATATACTACTTTTTTCAATAAAATAAAAGCACTTTTGTGATAAAATACCAAAGAAAAAGCTTGCCAAGCGGCAAGCCTTGTAAAGTTATGTATCAATTTTTTTTATTTCGTCTTCTGTTAGACCAGAAAGTTTTGAAATTATTGCAATATCTAGCCCCTCATGCAAAGCTGTTTTTGCAACTTCAATCTTTGCATCTCGGGCACCTTGTTCTATACCTTCTTTAAGACCTTCTTTAAGACCTTCTTTAAGACCTTCTTTAAGACCTTCTTTAAGACCTTCTTGCCTAGCTTCATATCTTTCATAGTCAAGTGCTGCAGCTTGTCCATTTAGAAATATTTCTCTTTTTTCATACTCACTTATTAAATCACTATCAGATACAAAATATTCATAATCGCCCACTGCTTTCTTAAAGACTTCACCTTGCATTGCTATTACTTCCTTTTCATTTTCAAAGTCTTGTGATCCAAAATAACTTAGCCATGTTTTTAGATCGTCCTCTTTTACTGCCGTTTGCATTTTTGGTAGTTCCAAAAAATGTATTTCCAGCTTATCATTACTCACTTTTTTATTTTGCACACAGTGTATTTTGTGTGATGTATGAGCAAAGTCGATATCGTCAAACATTGTAAAATCAACCATATTTATGCTTATGATAGGCATAAACAGCCTTACTTCAATGCCTTTTTCATTTTTTATTCTCTCTGCTCGGTACCCTCTTGCCCAATATTCTAACACTCGGTCAAAAAAAGTTTTGTTTCCACGTACCTGCACTTCAATAATTACCTTTTCACCTGAAGAAGTAACGGCTTTAACATCGACAATGGTTTCAGACTCCGAAGAATGCTCTTTTAGATTATACGGATTTATTACCGTAACACTTGCAAACTCTTCTTGCCCTGTATCACGCATTACTGCATTAATAAAGCTCAACAGTAAGTCCTCGTTTCCGTTTTTGCTTAAAAGATACCTTGCAAAATAGTCATTCATGCGTGAAATTTCTTTTGTTGCCATAAGTATACCACCAAAGTGTAAAATTTTCAATCGTTCATAAAACAATTTATAGAGGCTTATTGCTTTCCATTACACATATATTCTAGTCAATAAGGTTTAAAAAAACAGAAACTTGGAGAAATTTTTTTTAAGAAATTTTCATAAAAATCATACAAATGCTTGATTTTAAACACATGTTGTATTATACTGAGGGCAAATCATATTAAAGAGAGGAAACAAATATGAAAAAATCTTTATCGTTTCGCATAA
>CAZUPJ010000270.1:0-2365 GCA_964622185.1 uncultured Treponemataceae bacterium | reverse complement strand
TAATTATTTGATTAGTTTTTTTCTTTTTGTTAAGCCATTTTTTAGATAGTACAATATATAAAATATAAAATATGCAAAAGCTAGAAAAAAGAGTACGGAAGAAAGAATAGTTCTAATTTTTTCTGAAAAAGTACTTTTATGATAGAGCGAAAGTTCCCAAGTTCCATACTTTGTATCAAATTTATTAGTATAAGATGAAACATTTACATCAAAGCCATCAGATTGCAATATTTCTACTGCTTCGCCATCATAATAATACACTAAATGATATTCATAGCCAAATTTTTCTATACTAGCGATGTCTGAGTGAGTAATTAACCCTTGCGATGTACGCATTGCTATCGCAACAAAGCCCCAAAACACGTCTTTATTATCTTTTTTTATAAAAACAGGAGTCCTAACTACCGCTGCTACACTACCTTGACGAAGAACATATGGTTTTGAAAGAGTGGCGACACCGCTTTCTTTTGCTTTAATTGAATCCTTCTTTGTAATAGAATCTTCTAAAAGCCTATGCCCTATTGAAGCTTCATTTTCTTCGGGAGGATAAGAATACTCAATAATACCATCGGGGGCATAGCTTACAGTTATGTGTATATTTTCATCATACAACACTTTACAGAGTCTTTTAACTTCCTCTATAGGGGCATTACCATTGTGAAGAATAATAAGCTCTTCTAAAATTTCTGAAACTCTTATAGTACCATCAATAATTGTATTTATGCGCTTAGAATATATATCAAGGAGGGTCTGCGTTTTTTGTATATTTTCTATTTTAATATCATTAACTTGTTGATACGAAAAAGCAGAGGCAAAAAATATAACAATAATTAAAAATGGTTGAAAATACTTCACTTCTTTAACTATACTCTCCATATGTATACACAAAATATTACATTGCTACCTTAAGTGTAGGGTATAGAAGTGTTACTGTCAAGAGAAATTAGTCTAATTAATGCCGGTTTTATGCTAATTTTCTATGCTTTACATGCAAAAAGTGTAAAATCAAGCACTAATCTTTTATCACATACTTGATATTTTTCTTTAAGTTGGGGACCACAGCTTCCAGAACCTATTCCCGACATTTTTGAATCTAAGCAAAGCACGGTGTAAGGACTTTGTTCAAGTTCAAAACTATGTTTTTTACATGCAAGTTCTTCTTGAGTATAGTGAGATGCATTAAAACTAAATTCATCTCCAACAGCTGTTACTATATACTTATTGTTATGTAAAGAAAATTCTGAACAACCCCAATGACTTCCATTTTCTTGTGGTTTAATATAGTCCTCATGAAGATCATTAACCAATGATTTAAAACGCCCATAATAAGAGCTTCTTCGTTTGTCAATATAACTCTCGTTAGGTCCATATCCAAGGTATGTGCAGTTATCAAAATCTTTTGGTAAGAAAAGCCGGATACCAAAGCGTGGTAAGAAAGGAAGTTCTGTATTGCGCTTGGCATCCATATGAATGTTTATTGTTCCATCATTGTAAATGGTAAAGCAAGCCTCTACATCAAGTATTCGTTGTATGAAAATTGCAGATACACTAAACTCTGCAAAAATTTTTATACAATCTTCCTCTTGTTTAAGGCTTGTTTCGTATACCCGAACAGTTTTTCTATCGTAGCCTGCCCTTTCCCAATCGAGGCGCACTACTCGATCATTATCAGTTGGGGCTCTCCAAATATTTAATTCCATTGGCTTTTCGAGCATGTTTACATTATCTTTTACCAGTTTATCAAACATACCTGTTATACGATTAAATGAATACAAAAACTTTGAGCTTTCTAACCTATATTCGGTTGCACTTTCTTCGACTTTAATTTTTCCTTTTATATTTGGTATAAATGCTTGAGCTTTTTCTTTTCTCAAAACAAATTCATCAAAACCAAGTTCTGCTTCTTCAGAAACAAATAGTGCTTCATATTTTTGGGTATAAACAAAACGGATGTGAACATTTCCTTTTCCCGGAATTTCGTAAGGAATGTTGATTTCTTTATTTTCGTGAGGGGGAATATCAAAGACATCTAATTTTCCTTCTTCACATATAAGTCCATCCTCTCGTATTTCATACGAAATATTAATAGCATCTTTTATATTTGTAAAATCAAGCATATTATACAATAGGAACGTTCCCTTTGTAACATCTACGGCTTTTACACGTATTGGACGGGCACAGTTTTTCCATTCCAAAAGACCAGTATGCGGAGTTCTATCAGGATACACAAGACCATCCATGCAAAAATTGCCATCGTGAGGAAACTCTCCAAAGTCGCCCCCATAATAGTACTTGTTTTTTCCATCAATAGTTTCCCCCATATAAATTGCATGATCGCACCATTCCCACACGAATCCACCAATAA